>JACVXW010000093.1 GCA_015661135.1 Chloroflexota bacterium | reverse complement strand
GTGTTGGCATGACCGAGGCGATCTCGGTCCAGCCCGAGCATCGCCGCCGTGGGCTGGCACGTGCCCTCCTCGCCGAGAGCCTGCGGGCGGTCCGGGATGCCGGCGCGGATCAGGCCTGCCTCGGCGTGGACACTCAGAACCCCAACCAGGCGCTGACGCTGTACGAGAGCCTGGGATTCCGCATCGTGTCGGAAACGTTCGAGTACCAGCTCGGGCCGTTTGCGCCGGGGGTCGTGCCGGACCTTGGTTTGGAGGGGGCCGAGTGACGCCGCGCGAATCCCTCGACGCGATGGGCTGGAACGCGAGGTTCGATGCCGCGTTCGAACCGCACCGCGTGGCTGGTCGTATCCCCGCCCGGGTCGTGGCCGAAGGACGCGGAGCGTTCCTCGTCCACGACGGCTCCGGCAGCCGCTCCGCGGCCGTCTCCGGGCGGCTCCGCTACGACTCGAACGGCGATGCCCTCGCCTATCCGGCCGTCGGGGACTGGGTCGCGGTGACGCTCGGGGCCGACGACGGCACCGGCACGATCCACGCACTCCTGGCCCGGCAGTCGGCGATCGTGCGGCGGGCACCGGTGGATCACGCCAACAGTGTCCAGGTCATCGCCGCGAACGTGGATGTCGCCTTCATCGTCACGTCGCTGAACGGCGAACTCAACCTCCGCCGCCTTGAGCGCTACCTCGCCGTGGCGTGGGAGTCCGGGGCCCTGCCGGTGGTCGTCCTCTCGAAGGCCGACCTCGATGATGACGTTGCCGGCCACGCCGTCGCGGCGGAGTCCGTCGCGCCGGGCGTCCAGGTGATCGCCACGTCGGCGGTGACTGGCGAAGGCATCGACGCCGTTCGAGCACATCTCGCCCCCGGGCGCACGGTCGTCTTCTTCGGGTCATCCGGGGTCGGCAAGTCGACCCTCGTCAACACGCTGGCCGGCGAAGAGCTCCTGACGACATCCGGCATCCGCGAGGACGACGCCCGCGGCCGGCACACCACGACACGTCGACAGCTCGTACCGCTCGCCGAAGGGCTCGTCATTGATACGCCCGGCCTGCGCGAGCTGGCACTCCTGGACGGCGATGGTCTGGCGAGCGCCTTCAGCGACGTGGAGGCTGTCGCGGCGCGCTGCCGGTTCAGCGACTGCGGGCACGAGTCCGAGCCGGGGTGCGCCGTGCGCCTCGCCCTCGGCGCCGGTGACCTGGACGCAGATCGCTTCGAGGCCTACCGAAAACTGGAGAAGGAGGCCCACCGTGCAGAACTGGCCAACGATGCCATCGCCAGGAAGGCGGAGCGGCGAAAGTGGTCGGCGATGGTCAAGGGGGTGGAGCAGCGGATGGACCAGAAGTACGGAACCGAACGATGAGCGTCGATCGCGGATCCCGCGTCCTCGAGCTTGACGGGGCGCCGTCCGTTCCGGGCCTCGTGTTCCGGCACTTCGAGCGGGAGCGTGACTATCCTGCGGTCGCTGCGGTCCTGTCGGCGGCCAACCTCCATGACGGCGTCGACTGGCTGCCGACCGAGGCGGCGCTTCGTCACGACTGGGAACTGACCGACGGGGCCGACCTCGATGAGGACGCCCTGGTTGCCGAGATCGACGGGGCCATGGTCGGGTTCGTGGACCACAGCTGGAAGCAGCGTGGCGAGCACGTCATGCATCACCTTAACCCGGTCGTCCTGCCGTCCCATCGGCATCACGGCATCGGGCGGGTGCTCCTGGCCTGGGCGGAGGCTCGGGTCGCGCGCGGGCTGGCGGCCGGCACGATGGGCAACCCGGACATCCCCCACGTCCTCGCCGCGTGGGCGGATCTCGAGATCCCGGAGGTCGCGCCGTTTGCGGCTGCCGGCGGGTACACCGTGGTTGGATACGGGATCCTCATGACCCGCTCGCTCGCGGATCCACTCCCGGAGGCGCCGATGCCGGCCGGCGTCGAGATCCGACCGGTCCGGGCGGAGGACCACCGCCGGATCTGGGACGCCGACTGCGAGGCATTCCAGGATCACCGGGACCCGACCGTCCGCTCGGAGGCCGACTTCCTGCGCTGGTTCAGCCAGCCTGACATCGATACGGGCCTCTGGCAGGTCGCGTGGGACGGGGACGAGGTCGCCGGTTCGGTGATGAACTTCGTCTTCCCGGAGGAAAACGAGAAGCTGGGCATCAGGCGGGGCTGGCTGGAGCACATCTCCGTTCGCCGGCCGTGGCGCCGGCGCGGCCTGGCCGCGGCGCTGATTGCCCGGTCCCTCGCGACGCTGCGGGAACTGGGACTGGATGAGGCGGCGCTCGGCGCCGATGCCGAGAACCTGACCGGGGCAGTACGCCTGTACGAGGGGCTCGGCTTTCGCCGCATCCGGACGGCCGCGGACTACCGCAAGGCGATCGAGGTCCCCGGCTCGGCCGCGTCCTAGACGAGCAGCCGCCGCTCCCGGGCGACCATTTCCAGCCATGGGCGCTCCCGACCGATCGTGGTCTCGGGGCCGTGGCCGGGGTAGACGCGGAGCGGATCCTCGAACGTCGCGAGCCGGGCGAGCGACTCGACCATCTGCGCCGCTGAACCGCCGGGCAGGTCCACTCTCCCCCAGCTCCCTGCGAACAGGGTGTCGCCGCTGAACAGGAGGCCGTCGTCGGCCGACCAGAGGCAGACCGATCCTTCGGTGTGGCCGGGGGTGTGGAGCACCGTCAGGCGAATCTCGCCGAATCGGATCTCGCCGCCCTCCGCGAGATCGACCGCGGGGACGCACGCCGGGATCTCGAACGGGGCCCAGTGCGGCTGCGGGTTGGTCAGCCGGTGGGCGTCCAGCGGGTGAACCGCTATCGGCGCCCTGGTGTGCGCCGCGACCGCGGCGTTGTCCCCGAAGTGGTCCCAGTGCCCGTGGGTCGTGACGATGAGCTTGAGGGTCCAGCCGCGCTCCCGGAGCTCGTCGCTGATCCAGCCCAGTGACGGTATCGCGGTATCGATGGCGATTGCCTCGCGGGTGCGCGCGTCGGCGAGCAGGTGGACGTTGGTCCGGGCGGGGCCGACGACCCGAGAGATGCGCTCCAATCAGCCCTCGGCGACGATCTTGGCGCGCATGCAGTCGAAGGCCTGGCCGATCATCTTGTTGGCCGTCCCCTCGACCATCCGGGCTCCGACGCTGGCAAGCATGCCGCTGAGGTTCACCTCGGCCGCCCAGAGCATCGTCGTGGTCCCCGGCTCCGCGCCGTCCACGAGGTTCATCCGGCCGAGCGCATCCACCGCGCTGCCGGGAGCCTGGCCGCGCGCCTTGATGATCGCCATGTCCGGGGCCCGCTGCTCCGTGATCTCGAGATCAACCACGAAGCGCGCCGTGATGAAGCCGACGCCGACCTTCGCCTTTGCCCGGAAGTGCGTCGCGTCGATGACCTCGATGGATTCGACGCCCGGCCCGCAGGCCCCCACCCGGTTCGGGTCCGTCACGAAGGCGAAGACGTGATCGCGGGTGGCAGGAATGTCGACGGCGCCCGAGAACTCCATCCAGTTGCCTCCAGTGGTTAGCCGCGAGAGGGCGCTCGACCGGTCGGTCAGGCCTCGGGGGATGCGGACTCGGATGATACGGACGCGGGCACGAACGCGGCAGGATCGTGGATGAACCGGGTCCGGCAACTCATGGCACAGAACGCGTAGACGACACCCTCGTGCTCGGCAAGATGCCGGACTTCGCGCCGGTCCACCGTCATCCCGCAGACGGGGTCGAGCAGCACGATGTCGTCGACGATCGGCAGCTGCATGGGCGCCTCGGTTCGGCCGGCCATCGTCGCGGGACCGGGAGCGGCCACGAAGTCGGCTCGGCCGCGGCGCACCTGGACGAGCTCGGCGAGGATCGAGAGGGCGACCTCCTCGGCCGTCTCGGCACCGATGTCGAGGCCCGCTGGCGCCCGGAGTGCCGCGATCCGATCCTCGGCCAAGCCGGCCTCCTCGCGCAGCCAGGTCCGGACAACGGTCGCCCGCGTGGGCGAGGCGACGAGTCCGACATAGGCGACGTCGCGGCGCAGCGCGGTCGAAACCGCCTCCTCATCCCAGATGCCCTGCGTGGCGACGACCACGTACGGCGGTGCGCCGAATTCCAGCCGGGCGAGATCGCGGTCTCCGAGGACCGCCTCCGCGGCGGGGAACGCCTCCGGGTCCGCGACGGGATCGAAGAGCGAGACGCGCCAGCCGCTCGCCGCGCCCTGCGCCACGAGTGCCGAAGCGATGGGGGTCGTGCCGGCGACCCACAGGTGCGGGGCGGGCAGATGTGGCTCCACGTAGATCTCCAGCGTCCCGCCCGAGTGGCAGGTCATGACAAGTTCCACGACGCCATCGGCCCGACGACCCTCGCCCGGCCCGTCCTTCGAGAGCCGGAGCAGGCGGGGCTGCCCATCCGCGAGCGCACGGAGCGCCTCGCGGACGACCACGGGCTGGGCGCAGCTGCCGCCGACCCAGCCCTCGATCGTTCCGTCCGGGTGGACGATCCCGGACGCGCCGGGCCGGGCCGACGTGGGTCGGCGTACGGCCACGACGGTCGCCAGGACGAACCGCCGGCCGCCCGCTTCCAGTTCCGCCGCGCGGGCATGGATGGAGCGGCCGGCCGCCATCAGGCGACGCCCTTCTCGTGGAGGATGGCCCAGACCTTCTGGGGCGTCATCGGGATGTCGATCTTGCGCACGCCGAGATGCCACATGGCATCCACGACGGCATTCACGATCGCCGGCGGAGCGCCCACGGTGGCGGACTCCCCAACGCCCTTCGCGCCGATCGGGTGATGTGGCGAGGGGGTGATGGTCTTGCCCGTCTCCCACCTCGGCGTCTCGACCGCCGTCGGGAGGAGGTAGTCCATGAATGTCCCGGCCTGGTTGTTGCCAAGCTCGTCGTAGGTGATCGACTCGTACAGCGCCGGGGCGAAGCCCATCGTGAGCCCGCCGTGGATCTGGCCGTCCACGATCATCGGGTTGATGATGTTGCCGCAGTCGTCCACCGCCACGAAGCGGCGGACGGTGACCTGACCCGTGGTCTTGTCGATGTCCACGACGCAGATGTAGCTCCCGAACGGGAACGTCAGGTTCGGCGGATCGTAGTAGTCGACGGCCTCGAGGCCGGCCTCCATCCCCTGGGGATGGTTCGTATAGGCCGCGAAGCTGATTTCCTGGATCGTCTTGAACCGGTCCGGCGATCCCTTGACGGTGAACTTGCCGGGCTCCCAGTCGAGGTCGTCCTCGGCGCATTCGAGGAGGTGGGCCGCGATCTTGCGGGCCTTGTCGAGGATCTTTCGCGAGGCCATGGCCGTCGCCGCCCCGGCAACCGGCGTGGATCGCGACGCGTAGGTGCCGAGCCCGTAGGGCGCGGTGTCCGTGTCGAAGCCGAGCTCCTCGGCGATGATCTGGGCGAAGGTGGTCTCGTGGCCTTGGCCCTGGGACTGGACGCCGATCCTGGCGGTCACCTTGCCCGTGGGATGGACCCGGATCTCGCACGAATCGAACATCTTGATGCCGATGATGTCGAAGTCCTTGGACGGTCCGGCACCCACGATCTCGGTGAAGCTGCTGATGCCGATGCCCATGAGCTCGCCCCTGGCGCGCTTCTCGGCCTGCTCCTTGCGGAGATCGGCATAGCCAATCATGTCCATGGCCTTCTGGAGGGCGACCCCGTAGTTGCCGGAGTCGTACTCCCAGCCCGTCGGCGTCTTGTACGGGAACTGCTCCGGCTGGATGAAGTTCTCCATCCGCAGCTGGGCGGGATCCTTGCCGATGTCGTGGGCGAGGATGTCCACCATCTGCTCGATGGCGTGGACCGCCTCGGTCACGCGGAACGAGCAACGGTACGCCACGCCGCCCGGCGGCTTGTTGGTGTAGACCCCGTCCACTTCGACGAATGCGTTCGGGAAGTCGTACGAGCCGGTGATGACGTTGAACAGGCCGGCCGGGAACTTGGACGGATCCGCGGCCGCGTCCGTGTAGCCGTGGTCCGCAATGGTCTTTACCTTGAGGCTGGTGATCTTGCCGGCCTTGGTGGCGCCCAGCTCAGCGTGGATGTGGTAGTCCCTCGCGAAGCTGTCCGCCTGGAGGTTCTCGGATCGATCCTCGATCCACTTGACCGGCTTGCCGACCGTCAGCGAGGCGACGACCGCGAGGACGTAGCCCGGATAGACCGGCACCTTGCCGCCGAAACCGCCGCCGATGTCGTGGGTCTTGACCCGGATGTTCTGCTCCGGCAGGCCGGACACGAGCGCGAGCACCGTCCGGATGGCGTGCGGCGCCTGGCTCGTCATATGGAGCGTCAACTGACCGCGGACCGCGTCCCAGTCCGCGACGCAGCCGCACGTCTCGATGGAGGCGACGTGGATCCGGGGGATGTAGATGTCCTCGGAGACCCGGACCTCGGCGGCCGCGAGCGCCGCGTCCGTGGCGGCCTTGTCGCCCGATTCCCAATGCCAGATGTGGTTGTTCGCCTTGTCCGGACCCCGGTCCGGTCGGAGGACGAAGGCATCCGGACGGAGGGACTTGTGCGGATCCACGATCACCGGCAGCGGCTCGTAGTCAACGAACACGGCCGCGACGCCGTCGGCAGCCGCATACCGATTGGTCGCGACGACCGCAGCGACCTCCTGGGCCTGGTACATGACCGTTGTCGTCGGCAGCACCATCTGCTTGTCGCCGGCGAGGGTCGGCATCCAGTGAAGGCCGGCCTTCTCGAGGTCCGCACCGGTGATGACGGCGAGCACGCCGGGGATCTTGAGCGCCTCGGACGCGTCGATCGACTTGATTGTGGCGTGGGCGTACGGCGTCCGGACGATGTCCATCCAGAGCATGCCGGGCAGGACGACGTCCTCGATGTATTCACCGGCCCCGCGGATGAAGCGGGGATCTTCCTTGCGCTTGACCGAGTGGCCCATGCCCCCGATCGCGGCGCTGGTGCGGGGTTCAGTCTCGGTGGTCATCTCGTCGTTCCCCTCAGCTCGCCGTGACCGACGCGACCGGTGCCGCATCGGCGGCCCGGAGCTCGCCCGCGGCCTGCTGGATGGCCTTCACGATGTTCACGTAGCCGGTGCAGCGGCAGAGATTGCCGCTGATCCCCAGCCGGATCTCGTCCTCGCTGGGGTCCGGGTTCTGCTCCAGGAGCCAGGCCGATTGCATGATCATCCCGGGGGTGCAGAAGCCGCACTGGAGGCCGTGCTGGTCCCAGAAGCCCTGCTGGAGCGGATGCAGGGCAGCCCCGTTGGCCATGCCCTCGATCGTCTTCACCTCGGCGCCGTCCGCCTGGACGGCCAGCATGGTGCAGCTCTTGGCGCTCATGCCGTTGACGTGGACCGTGCACGCGCCGCAGTTGCTGGTGTCACAGCCGACGTGCGTGCCGGTGAGGCCGAAGTTCTCCCGGAGGAGGTGGACGAGGAGGAGGCGCGGCTCGACGTCCGCTTCCCGCACCTCCCCGTTGACGGTGACCTTGACGTGCTGCGTTGTCATCGTCGGCTCCTCAGGCGAGGGCGCGCCCGAACGCCGCACGCAGCGCTCGGAACGTCATCTCGGTGACCATGGCCCGCTTGTACTCGGCCGGGCCGTGGCTGTCATCGGCGGGCCGGCTCTGGCGCGAGGCCGCGGCGGCTGCTTCACGGAACATCTCGTCGCCCGGCTTTGCCCCACGCAGTGCATCCTCGGCATGGGTGGCCGCGAACGGTGCATCGCCGACCGCGGTGAGACCGATCCCCAGCTGGGCAATCCGTCCATCGCCGCCGAGGGTCATCTGGACGGCGGCCCCGACCGTCGAGAAGTCGCCCGCGCGGCGCTCCAGCTTCTGGTAGCTGCCGCCGCTCCGCGGGGCCGGCAACGGGATCCGGATCTCGGTCAGGATCTCCGTCGCCTCGATGCCGGTCTGGAAGGTGTCGATGAAGAAGCCCCGAGCTGGCACGACTCGTTCGCCCCCGGCGCTCCGGAGAACGATCGAGGCGTGGAGGGCCTGGAGGACGGCCGGCCAGTCCGCGGCAGGGTCTGCGTGGGCGACGGATCCGCCGATCGTGCCCCAGTTGCGAATCTGCGGGTCACCGATGCCGCCGGCCGCGTCACGCATGATCGGGAGGACCGCAGCGAGGCCGTCGTCCTCGAGGATTCGGCGGTGCGTGGCGCGCGCGCCGATCCGCATGTCGTCGTCCGTCCGGCTGATGCCGTCCAGACCGCCGAGGGCCTGGATGTCGACGAGGAGGGCCGGCTGGGCCAGCCGCAGCTTGAGGAGGGGCAGCAGGCTGTAGCCACCAGAGAGGACCTTCGCCTCCCCCTCCCGTTCCTTCAGGATCCGTAGCGCCTCGCCGATGTCGGCGGGCCGCACGTAGTCGAAGGCTGCAGGAATCATCGTCGATCGATCCTCCTCTTTGCCCTCCATCGCGGAGGGTGCGCTGTCCGCACGCCAAAGGTGCGGACAGAGGCTGGAATGACGATCGGGCCGGCGAACGGGGCGCTATGAGCCCCGTTTCGGGGGTCCGGTGCGGTAAGGGCCGAGTATCCGCCTCCGGTCTCGTTGCGTCAACAAGAATCGGAGGCGTTGTAGGCATCCAAACGTCTGTGCCGGACACGGACCGCCGCGGCTTCGCGGCCCGCCGCGGCTTCGCGGCCCGCCGCGGCTTCACGGCCCGGCGCGGCTTCGCGGCCCGGCGCGGCTTCATGGCCAACGCTCCCCCGGGGAGCACTCGCCAGGTTCAGGCGGGGGTCGAGCCCGCCCGGCCACTCGGTCGCGCGCATCGCCCGGCCCGGCCACGCTCGACGCCCACGCCGCGACCGGGAAGTCCGGCGGATCTCGAGGTCGCGGCTGCCGTCGGCGGCCGGCTACTCGCGCAGTGCTCCGGGGGCGGTCGCAAGCCAGGATTGCCGGGGGCCGCACGGGAAAGGGGATGCATGCGCACGCGGATCGCGGGCCCCGGGATTCGCTACCCGCCGTGCTCGGGATCTGGCTCCCAGGTGACCGCGCCGATCGACAACGGCTCGGTAACCGTCAGTTCGATCGACCCGTCCGCGGCGGTCTCCGCCCAGCGCTCGACGAGGTCGAGCATGGCGCGGTCCTTCTGGGAGCCGGGCTGCGTCCAGAGCTGCTTCCGGACGAACGAGATCAGTTCGTCACGGCTGCCCCAGCGGCGGCGCGTGGCCTCGACGATCTCGACCCTTGGCGCTCGACCGCGGGCCACGAGGAGATCCACGAAGGCCGGCAGCGCCGGCAGCGGGATGCGCTCCTCACCGTGGACAGGGGGCCAGAACGGAGCGGCGAGCGTTGCCGGCGTTCGTTCCATGAGGATCGCGAGGCATGTCCGCCGCGTCGCGGCTTCCATCGCGACGACGAACGGCCCGATCGCCTCGGTGTCGTACCCGACGTGGGCAATCAGCGATACGTCGGCCGGCTGGATCCTGGTGGCGGCATCTGGCCAGCGGCCCTCAACGACGTCCACGTTCGTGATGTCATGCGCGGCCATGGTCTCTCGCAGGACGCCGAGCATCGAGGCGGACGGGTCGACGGAGATGACGCGGCTGACGCCGCGTGCAATGGGGAGCGCGTAGCGGCCGGCGCCGGCGCCGATGTCCAGCCAGGTATCGTCCGGCCGCGCCATGGTCCGAAGCCAGTCCAGGACCGGATCGCCGGACCGGTCGGGATCGTCCCGGAAGATCGAGCTGACCGAGGCGTAGAAGTCGGCCGCGTCCGGCGCCTCGCGGACGCGATCCACCTGGTCGCGGTTGGCCCGAACGCGCTCGGCCCATGCCAGTTCCGCGAGCCGAGACAGGTCCGCGTGGGTGTCCACGTCCGGATTCTGGCCCTGGATCGCCACCGCGCGGGCAATCCCCGGGCGAGCGGTGAGGAGCGGACCGAGGCCGCGGTCGCCATCCGTCTCCTCGGCCAGCTGGAACGCGGCCC
>JACVXW010000092.1 GCA_015661135.1 Chloroflexota bacterium | reverse complement strand
ATCCTCGTGGCCTCCGCTTCGCCTGTCGATCAATACGTGATCAATCACCCCGAATTCCTTCTAGACCGCAGCCCCGAGGAGGCCAGGGTGGACCCCGACAACCTCCACGTCCTCCTTGCCCACCTTCGCTGCGCCGCCTTCGAGCGCCCGTTCGAGCCGGGTGAGGTCTTCGGGCCGGGCCCCGCCGATGACCTCCTCGCGTTCCTCGGCGAGGAGGGTCACGTTCGCCAGTCGAGCGACGGGCGCTGGTACTGGAGCTCCGAGAATTTCCCGGCCTCGGAGGTCAGCCTGCGTGCAGCGGCACCGGAGAACGTCGTCATCATCGACACGACCCCGGACCGGCCGCGAGTCCTGGGCGAAGTTGACCTGTTCTCGGCACAGGTGCTCGTCCATGAGCGCGCGATCTACATCCACGAGTCGGTCCAGTTCTACGTGGATCGGCTCGAGTGGGGTGAGCGCAAGGCATATGTCCACCGGGTGGACGTGGATCACTACACCTATGCGAACCGGGCAGTCACCCTCAAGCCCCTCGATGTATTCGGCGAGGAGCCCGCGACCGGGGGGCGGCGCATTCACGGCGAGGTGATGGTGGCGAGCCTCGTCACGCTCTTCAAGAAGCTCAAGTTCGGGACGGACGAGAACGTCGGCTGGGGGCCGATCGACCTGCCCGAACTGGAGCTCCAGACCACGGCCTACTGGGTCACCGCCGACTCCGCCGCCGCGGGCTGGCGTCGAGACGATCTGGACGTGGCCCTGGTCGGGGTGGGCCGGGCCCTCCAGGCCGTCGCCGCCGTCCTGCTGATGGTGGATCCCCGTGACCTCGGGCTCGTCTCGCAGGTCCGCTCGCCTCACCAGGACGCGCCCACCATCTACCTGTACGAGGCGATGCCCGGCGGGGTGGGCCTGTCGGAGCGGCTCTGGGCACGTCATGAGGAGCTCGTCCTGGGCGCGGCGCAACTCGTGATGGAGTGTCCGTGCGACAGCGGCTGTCCCGCCTGCACCGGTCCGCGGCTGGATCCGGCCGTCGATGCCAAGGCGCTCGCGCTGCGGCTCCTCTCGGCCCTCGGGTCCGCAATCGGCGCGTCGGCTCCCTCGGCCTCTCGTCGCACGGCTTCAACGAAGCGGGTCGCCTGACCCCATGACCGTCGCCCTCGAGCGCCGACTTGCCAATTTCCGATCGGCGCACGCGACGGTTCAGCGGTCCGCCCCCTACCCGGCCGCAGGCAGGGTGGCCGCAGGCGCCGAGCGCCTTGCCGCGGAGCTGGATGGCGAGCTCGTTCGAACCACGGCCGGATCCTTCGTCCGGGTTGAGCGCCGAGGCGCCGTCATCGAGATCGACCGGGAGCGACTCGCCCGGCTCCCGGGGCAGCCGCCACCTCATGTGCCGCTGGTCTGCCTGGACACGGAGACGACCGGGCTGGCCACTGCGGCCGGTACCCTGGCCTTCCTCGTCGGGCTTGGCTGGTGGGAGGGGTCGCGGTTCCGCCAGGTACAGCTGCTGCTCCCCGATCACGCTGACGAGCCGGCCTTCCTGGCTGAGCTGCGGACCCACATTCCGCGGGAGTCGTGGCTCGTGACCTACAACGGCCGCGGGTTCGACTGGCCACTGCTCGTGGCGCGCTATCGAATGGCACAGGCGGACGCACCGGAGCACGCCGGCCATCTGGACCTGCTGCCACTCGTCCGCCGCCTCTTTCGCCATCGAATGACGGACGCGCGATTGCAAACGGCAGAGACCCAGCTCCTGGGACTGCGTCGCCACGACGACGTGGCCGGATGGGAGATCCCGGCGCGCTACCTGCAATTCCTCCGTGACGGCGAGCCGGCCAGCCTGCTCGGGGTTGTCCGCCACAACGACGAGGACGTTCGTTCGCTCGCTCGCCTGCTTGCCCACGTGGACGATCGGCTCGCAGACCCCGGTGCGCGGCGATTGGCACCGGCCGGGGACCTCGCGGGCCTTGCGCGCGCGTACTCGGCCGAGCACCGGTTCCATGAGGCGCTCGAATGTCTCGACAGTGCCATGGTCGCCGTGAGATCGGCGGACGCGCCTCCTGCGCCGCCAGCGCGGCCGGGTGGCTCGGAGCAGGCAACAGGCGTGGCGCGCTCCCGCCCCGAACCGCACCTCGTCCGAGAGGAAAGCGATGCGTGGTGGTCGCCCCGGAACAGGCCCGATTTCGGGGGCCGGTTCGGGCGGCCGGGGGCCGATGCGGCATGGCGCGCGACATCGATCGAGCGACTGGACGCGTCGTGGACCGCGACAAGAATCACGACGGAGCGAGCCCGCGTCCTCCGCCGGCTCGGCCGCGTCGAGGAGGCTGAGTTGGCGTGGCTGGAGATCGCCGACTTCGGTGGGATCCTCGGCGCGCTTGCCTGGGTCGAAATCGCGAAGATCCGGGAGCACCGCCGAGGGGATCTTGAGGCTGCTCTCGCAGCGACGCTGGCAGCCGTCCGATCTGTGGAGCGACGGCGCGCGACCGGACGTGTCGATCAGCGGCTGGAACGGGACCTCGGGCGCCGGGCGAGCCGGCTCCGGCGCCGGATCGGTCGCCGACAACTTGCACGACGGGCAGCTCCCGCCCTCATCGTGCCGAGCCCGCTCCCGGAGGCGATCGCCGCTGCAGGTTGACGTTCACCCGAAGTCGATCGGCGATCAGGGCGGCCAGTGGAACGCCCTGCAGGCCGTGACCCTCGACGACCAGCGAGCCCAGCGCAGCACCGAGGCGAAGGGCCGGACCGGCGCGTCCGGATCCCGCGAGCTGGTGGCCCAGCCGCGCCGCGACGAGGCCGGCCAGAAAGGCATCCCCGGCGCCGGTCGGGTCCACGACGCGAGCCGGGATGGCCGGATACCGGCGCCCGACGGCGGACCCGTCCGTCCGGCGCGTCCAGGAGGTTCCGCCAGACTTCCCGTCCGTGACAACGAGCCGGGCATCGGACCGCAGCAGCTCGATCAGGCCGGCGATCGGTTGCTCAGGCCCCAGATCGTGGCGGCTCACGCCCACGAGACCCGCCCGACGCACAAGGGCCGAGGCTGCCGGCGCCCGGCGCCGTACCACCCCGCCGCGCGGCAGGTCACGCAGAAGACCCTGCCAGCCGAGCGCGACGAATGCATCGGCAGGCGGGACCGCGGCCCACGCCTCGGGTACCTCGTCGGCAACGGGTCCGAAGATCCACGTCGTGGCGGATCTCCAATCCGGCGGGAGCGAGGCAGGCTGGATCGGATTGCCGGGCTCGATGCAGTGCTGGGTCCGCAGTCCGTCGACCTCGCGGTTGTCGAACACCGGGGCTTCCCGGAGCAGGACGAGGCGCAGGTCCGCCCCGGCGTCTCGGAGGAGATCGAGCTCCGCGGCCTCGGCGGCGGCCGAATCGACTCCCACCAGGACGCGGGGGCGCAGCCCGAGCCGCGCGAGCGTCAGCCCGATATAGGCTGCCGCCCCTCCCAGCCGCCAGCCTCTCCGATCCGTGACCGAGAGGTCGCGCGACGCCGATCCGACGACCACCGGACCGACACCCGTGCTGGCGCGAGGTCCGGGGGGTGGTGCAGGACGCTCGCCATGGGTCACGCGGCGGCCACCCTATACTCGCCCAACCGGCCGCGGCAAGCGGCCAGCGGACGGGGGCGACGGTGCACTTCTACGAACTCCAGGAAGGCGAGCGGGATACGTTCTTCGACCTCCTCCTGTTCCGCGAGGAGGAAATGGACGCCGACGAGTTCTTCGCCCTCGTCCAGTCGATCCGCCGCCGGATCCAGGACAGCTTCGAAACCGAGTCGCTCATCGAGGCGATCGCCCACGAACTCGAGCAGGACCACGACTTCGTCTTCGTCTCGGACGACCGATTGACCGCGGCGGTCAACATCTCGAAAATCGAGGGGGACAATTTCCTCGCGGATCTTGGGTCGGAGGATGCGGAGGATTCGGAGGACTCGGAGGACTCGGACGAGCCTGCAGATAACGACGGCGAGGGTGCCGACTATCGCTCGATCATGGCGGACTTCGAGCCCGGCGGGTCGCCGCCCCACTGAGCGCGGCTTGCCCTTCGAGTCGGCCACTGGATCAGCGGCTGAACAGGATCTCGACGACGTCGCCGTCGCGCACGCGGTAGGTTCGACCCTCTGAACGAAGCCGCCCGGCGCGTCGCGCCTCGGCCATCGAACCGAGTGACAGCAGGTCCTCGTAGGCCACCGTCTCGGCCCGGATGAAGCCCTTGGCGAGGTCCGTGTGGATCGCCGCAGCGGCGTCCACCGCCGAGCTGCCGTCCGTGATCGGCCACGCCCGGACCTCATCGGGACCGGCCGTCAGGAACGAGATCAGGCCGAGCAGCCTGTAGGAGAGGCCGATCACGCGTCCCAGTCCGGACTCCGCGATGCCCAACTCGGCCATGAACACCGCCGCTTCATCGGGCTCGAGTTCGCCGAGTTCCATCTCGATCTGCGCAGATAGGGCCTCGACAATAGCGTGCTTATGTCCGTACGCCGCAGCGACCTTCGCGACGAGGACAGGCGCAGCGGCGATGTCCCTCTCACCGATGTTCAGGAGCACGAGGACCGGCTTCTGGGTGAGGAACCGGAACCCACGGATCGCCTTGGTCGCCTCGTCGTCCAGCCCGGCGTCGCGAATGGGCCGTCCGGCGTCCAGCACCGTCTTGAGGGAGCGCAGGACGATCTCCTCGCGCTCGTTGGCCTCGCGCTCCGCCGGCGTCCCGTGCCGGCCCGACGATCCGAGCCGGTCCAGCCGGCGGTCCACCATCGCGATGTCGGCGAGCATGAACTCGAGATCCAGCCGTTCCAGGTCCCGTACGGGGTCCACGCTGCCATCGGGATGCGGGACGGTCGCGCTCTCGAACGCACGCACGACGTGCAGCAGCGCGTCCGAGTCCCGCAGCCGCGCGAGGTGCTCCGCCGGCAACTCCTCGGTCCCGATCCGGCCGTCGCTGGACGTCGGGGGTGCCGGCAGGTCCACGTAGGTGACATCCGCCTGGACGACCTTGCGCGGCCGGAAGATCGCGGCAAGTCTGTCCAGCCGTTCGTCGGGCACCTTCACGACCCCAACGTTCAGGGTGAGGGCGCCGAATCCGCCAGTCTCAGCGTGGCCGCGGGTCAGGGTGTTGAAGACGGTCGTCTTGCCGCTCCCGGCGAGACCGACGATCGCGATCTGCATTACGGGCGAAGCGTGACACACGCCCCGTGGTCGCGCTCCCGGATCGCCGGGCCGGCTCGCCAGGCTGGGTCGCAGATCGAGGATCGGGCCGACTCAGTACCCCGCGTCGGGATCAACGACGTTGAGCAGCGGCTCGCCGGCGGAGAAGCGCCGAAGGTTATCGCAGAAGAGGTCCATGACGGCAGCAGCGGCTCCTCGCGGAACGTGTCCAGGGCCGCGCCGCCGATGCGGTGCTCCTCCAGCGCCCGCAGCAGCGCCCGGTCGTCGATCAGTCGCCCTCGGGCCACGTTGATGAGCCAGCCGTCGGGCCTCATAGCGGCGAGGGCAGCATCCCCGATCAGGCCGTCGGTCTCGGGCGTCAGGGGCGCGGCGAGGACCACGAAGTCGGACGCCCCGAGGAGTTCGTGGAGACCGTCCGGACCGACGATCCGCTCTGGCGCGGGCCGGAACGGGAAGGCGTCCGCGGGGTCATCGGGCGACGAGTCAGGGCGGGCCTCCACGTTCCGCCGAAGCGCCAGCACCCGCGCCCCGAACGCTCCGGCAAGCGAGGCCACGGCTCGTCCGATCGATCCGTAGCCAACCACCCCCACCGTCACCTCGCGCAACTCGACGCCCTCGAGGGGCTGCCATGTCCGCTCGCGCTGCAGCTCCAGGAGCTGTGGCAAGCGGCGGCTGATCGCGAGGATGAGCATGAGGACGTGCTCGGCGATGGGCCGGGAGAAGACACCGCGGGCGTTCGTGACCACGATGCCGCGATCACGAGCGGCCGGAGTGAGGGCGCGCTCCACACCGGACGTGGCCGAGTGGACCCAGGCGAGCCGCGGGCTGCGCTGGAGGAGGCGATCAAATGCCTCGGCGCTCAGCCACCCGCGCAGCAGGACATCGACGTCATCTATGGGCCCATCGGCCAGACCCTCGACCGAGAGGTTCACGATGCGTGCCCCGGGCGCGGCCGTCCGGATGCGTTCCAGGTCCCCGGCGCGAATGCGGGCAGAGAGGATGGGGCTAACCGCGATGGCCGCGGGGGTGCCCCGTGCCGGGCTCATGCCGGCGACCCGGCGAGGACCCGTTCGGAGGCGCCATCGAGGACGCGGGCGATCCAGTCCTCCGGTCGCTCGATCTCGTCTGCCGTGGGAAGCGTCTGGGGCGACACCCAGATGCGGTCCAGGGCAGCCCGGCCACGGGCTTCGGCGACGGCCCGGACGAAGCGCTCGCCGCGCTTGTACTGCTCCATCTTGAGGTCCATGCCGGTCAACCGAAGGACGGCCCGCTCAAACGTGGTGCGTTGCTCGCGGCGCTCATGGAACCGTGCCGAGATCCGCTCGACATCCGGGACGAGACCCTTGCCGACCTCATCCATGACGTAGTCGCTGAAGCCCTCGAGCAGGCTCATGACGGCCTGCGTCTCGCGGAAGAGGGCGCGCTGCTCGGTGCTCATCAGGCGCTCCAGCCAGTGCTCGCCGGCGGCGTCGCCCCGAAGCGATCGCCCAAGCCCGCGGAGCGCATCCCGGCCCAGCGTTCCGGCCGACCCACTGACGAGGGCCAGCTGGCGCTCCAGCCGTTCGGCCAGGTATGGCCGAAGCCAGGGGTTCCCCTCGAACTCGAAGGCGTGCGTGGTCTCGTGGAGGGCGATCCAGATCCGGAAGGGTCCGATCGGCACGTCGAGCGAGCGGGCCGTGGCCCGGATGTTCTCCTCGACGAACAGCAACCGCCCGTCGGTCGCCTCGGCCGACAGGAGGGCAATGTCGTACTGGCCGAGAACCCGCGTGCCCATGAAGCCGAGCAGGAACCCCAGTTGCCGGGTCGTCACCCAGCGGTTGGCGATGATCATTGAGGCCGAGACGAGGCCCCCCGGCGCGACGACCTGGGCGAGCAGGTCCCCTTCAATTCTGGAGATGATGGATCGGAAGGTGACGACGTTGGCCTGCACCCACCCGGCG
>JACVXW010000091.1 GCA_015661135.1 Chloroflexota bacterium | reverse complement strand
AGGACGGATGACTTCTTCTTCCGGATCGCGTAGCCGAGCGTGTCCGCCTCGGGGCCGGTGAAGCCGCCGAGCGCGATCGCGGCGGCCATGATGTCCTCCTGGTAGACGAAGATCCCGTAGGTTCGCGCCAGGAACGGTTCGAGCAGTGGATGGAGGTAGGTGACCGGCTCTTGGCCGTGCTTGCGCCGGATGTAGGCCGGGATGTTGTCCATCGGGCCGGGGCGATAGAGCGCGACCATCGCGGCGAGATCGAAGACCGACGTCGGTTGGAGCTCGCGAACGTAGCGGCGCATGCCCGCGGACTCCAGCTGGAAGATGCCGGTCGTCTCGCCCGAGGCCAGCAGTTCGAATGTCGCAGCGTCGTCCAGGGGGATGTGGTCCAGGTCGATGTCCACGCCGCGCTGCGCTTTCACTTGGTCCACGGCGTTCTTGAGGATCGTCAGGTTGGAGAGGCCTAGGAAGTCGAACTTGAGGAGGCCCAGTGACTCGATCGAGTGCATTTCGTACTGGGTCATGAGCGAATCCGAGTTGGTCGCCTTCTGGAGCGGCATCAGCTCGGTCAGCGGCTCGCGGCTGATGACGACGCCGGCGGCATGGGTGGATGCATTGCGGGCCACGCCCTCCAGCTGCCGGGCGAACTCGATGACCTTCCGGACCCCGTCGTCGCCAGCGACCAGCTCCTTGAGCTGGGGGCTGATCTCGAGGGCCTCCTCCAGGCGGATCCCGAGCTGGTTCGGGACGGCCTTGGCGATCCGGTCCACTTCCCCGTAACTGTGCCCGAGTACCCGCCCGACGTCCCGGATCGCGGCCCGGGCGAGCATCGTCCCGAAGGTGATGATCTGGGCGACGTGGTCCTGGCCGTACTTGCGCGAAACGTAGGCGATCACCTCGTCCCGCCGGTCGTCCTGGAAGTCGACGTCGATGTCCGGCATGGTCACCCGGTCCGGGTTGAGGAACCGCTCGAACGGCAGGCCGTAAGCGATCGGGTCCACCGGCGTGATCCCGAGGGTGTAGGTGACGATGGACCCCGGCGCGCTGCCCCGGCAGGTCGTCTGGATCCCCTGCTCGCGGGCGTAGCGGATGAAGTCGGCGACGATCAGGAAATAGCCGGCGTAGCCCATGGAGGTGATGACGCCGAGCTCGTAGTCGAGGCGGACCTGAAGCTCGGGCGTCACCGTCCCGTAGCGCCAGGCGAGGCCCCGCTCGCACTCCTTGCGCAGCCACGACTCCGGGGTCTCGCCGTCGGGTACCGGGAAGTGCGGGATCCGGAGCTGGCCGAGGGGCAGCTTGAGGTCGCACATCTCGGCGATCCGGCGCGTGTTCAGGAGCGCGTCGCGCTGGTCCGGGAAGAGCGCCGCCATCTCGGCGGCGGACTTCAGGAACAGGTTGTCCGAGTCGAACTTCATCCGCCCCGGCGTGTCGAGGTTGTTGCCGGTGCCCACGCACAGGAGCACGTCGTGGGCCGCCGCCTGCCGCCGATGGACGTAGTGGAGATCGTTCGTCACGACGAGCGGCAGACCCGTCTCCGGCGCGAGGCGCAGGAGCTGCTCGTTGAGCCGCTTCTGCTCGGGCATGCCGTGGTCCTGGAGCTCCAGGTAGAACCGGTCCTTGCCGAGGATCTCGCCGTACTCGCCCGCGATCGTGCGGGCCAGGTCCCAGTCCTCCACCTCGAGCGCGCGGGACACCTCGCCGTTGAGACAGGCGGACAGGCCGATGAGGCCCTCGCTGTACTTCGCCAGGTGCTCGCGGTCGATGCGCGGCTTGTAGTAGTAGCCGTCGATGTGGGCGTCGGTGATCAGCCGGCACAGGTTCCGGTAGCCGGTCAGGTCCGCGGCCAGCAGGATCAGGTGGAACGGCTGGGCGTCCGCCTTGCCTTCCTTGTCCCGCATGGACCGGCGAGCGACGTAGGTCTCGACGCCGATGATTGGTTTGATGCCCTTGGCCCTGGCCGCCTGATGGAATGCGACGGCGCCGTAGAGGGCCCCGTGGTCCGTGATCGCCAGGCTGTCGAAGCCCTGCGCGCCGGCCTCGTCCACCAGGTCGTTGATCCGCCCGAGGCCGTCGAGCAGGCTGAACTCGGAGTGGGTGTGGAGGTGGACGAAGTCGTTCGACGCGATGGTCATCGGGAGGGCAATGGTAGCCCGTAACGAGCCCGAGATGGCTCGCACTCCATCCCGGCCGGACGCTCCTACAAGTACCTCAGGTAGAGGTACGCCGTCGAGATCGCCAGCGAGACAAGGACGACGCCCAGGCCAATTCGGAAGAACTGCATGAACGTGATCGGGTGGCCGTCCCGGGCCGCGAGGTTGGCGACGACGATGTTCGCCGAGGCGCCGACGATTGTCAGGTTGCCGCCGAGACACGCGCCGAGGGCGAGCGACCACCACAGCGGCTCGGCCCGGAGACCGCTTTCGATGAGGCGCTCGACGACCGGGATCGCCGTCGCGGTGTAGGGAATGTTGTCGATGATCGCAGACGCAACGGCGGAGAGCCAGAGGAGGCCGATCGTGGCCATGTCGAGCCGGCCACCGGCGGCTTCGGCAAGCGCGACGGCGACCCCGTCGATGATCCCGACGCTGACCACGGCTTCAACCAGCATGAACAGCCCGATGAAGAAGAACAGGGTGTTCCACTCGATGTCCCGGAGCGACTCGCGCGGATTGAGGGGGCCCACGATCATCAGGATCGTGGCGCCCAGCAGCGCGATGGTCGCCGCCTCGAGTCCGATGGCCGAGTGGGCCAGGAAGCCGGCGATGGTCAGGCCGAGCACGGCCAGCGCGCGGTACATCAGCCGTCGGTCCTTGATCGCGATGGCGGGATCCAGCTCGGCGAGGACGTCCAGCCGGTCGGCGTCGTCCTCCATCGATCGGCCGAACACCAGCCGCATGATCACCAGGAACGCGACCAGGATGATGAGGACGACGGGCGCGAGGTTGAAGAGGAAGTCGGCGAAGTCGAGGCCGGCGGCCGAACCGATCAGGATGTTCGGCGGGTCACCGATGAGCGTCGCCGTGCCACCGATGTTCGATGCGAGGATCTGACTGATCAGGTAGGGAAAGGGCGAGACCCGGAGCTTTCGGGCCATCGACAGCGTCACCGGCGTGAGCAGCACCACCGTCGTGACATTGTCGAGCAGGGCCGAGAGGACCGCCGTGACAAGCGACAGGATGATCAGGAGTCGGAATGGACGGCCCCGGGACAGGCGAATCGCATGGGCGGCGACGTACTCGAAGAAACCGGTCTGGCCGAGGCCCCCGGCGAGGACCATCATCCCGGCCAGCAGGAAGAGGACGTTGAAGTCGATCGCGGCGAAGGCCTCGTCCTGGTGGATGACCCCGAGGGCGACGACGAGCAGGCCGCCGAGCAGCGCGACCAGCGTTCGATCGAAGCGCTCGGAGGCGATCAGCCCATACGCGACGAGGAAGATCCCGCCCGCGATGTAGACGTCCATGTTCAGCGGGCCACGAGAGCGCTCTGGCTCGGCGGCAGATCGGCTGAAGTGGCTTCAGTAGCGGAGGAGAGCGGAGAGATGCGGGAGAGAGTTCTGCTCCGCCTCATGAACCCGGGCCGTCGCTGGCCGCAACCACCAGCGACGTGCGCCCGAGGGCCACGTTCATCAACTCGCGTTCATCCATGACCGCTGCATGATAGGCGCTCATGTCGGCGCCGGAGGAGCGCCTCCACCGCGGGACGGATGCGGTCCCGGCAGGACGCGGCGCGACTGTCACGTGGTCGCTCAATCGACCATCTGACGAAGGAGCACCCGCCGACTGGGCCAGTCCGACGGCTCATCCTCCGCTTGGCCAACAGACGAGCCATTCGACGACGGACGGGCGCAGTACCGGCGCGACGCCGGTTGCTTGGTCGATCCGTCGACCATCGACTGGTCGCGAGACGCCTCGGCCAGTGGGGCCTCAGCGGCCGAGCAGGGCCTCCACCGCAGGCAGGATCCGCGCGACCCACAGCGCGTACTGGGCGCCGCTGGGGTGGAGGCCGTCGCGGGCCACGAGCGAACGATCCGTCGCGGCCCCGAGCGAGATGTCGTGGATGTCCACCACGACGATGCCACGCGCTTCCGCCAGCATCGTGATGACCTGGTTGTTCAACCGGATGCCGGCGGCCTGCTGGGCGGGGTCGCCGAAGTTGCCGCCAGCCGGAGTCACGGTGTAGTCCGGCGTCGTGACGACCACGATTCGTTCCGCCCCGACGCGCGCGACGAGGTCGTCGAGGATGGTCGTGACGTTCCGGCGGAACGTCGTCTCGGGCACGCCCTGGACGATGTCGTTGACGCCCACGAGGAGGGTGAAGAACTCGGGATCCAGCCCGGCGAGCTGTGGCAGTTCGATGTCGAGGACGTCGCGTGAGGTGAATCCGTTGACGCCGAGGTTGGCAACCAGCTGGAGCGTCGGCGGCTGCGGGCCCAGGGCTGCCACGAGCTGGTCCGGCCAGCGCTCGGCGATCCCGACCGAGGTGCCGATCGTGTACGAGTCGCCGAGGGCAACGTAGCGCAGAGTCGCGCCCCCGGGGGACGGGGCGCCGGTGCCGTTCACCGGGTCGGTTGCCGGTGGGTTCGGCGCCGTCGCGCTCGGTGCATGCGCGTCGCACGCAGCAAGGACCGCCCCGCCAAGGATGGCGGTGACCACCACCACGAGAGCCGACGGTCTTCGCATGGCATGGCGCTCGTCGGACGCACCTACGGGAGCCGAGCGAAGGCGTCCACGAGGATACCCTCGAACCGCTCTGGATCGAGCCGAATGCCGACCTCCGCGTTCGTCCGGCGGCCGGAGCGGGCGAGTCGGCGGGGGTGACCTTCGCAGATCGTCCGGCCGCGGGCGGCGCCGTGGGTCACGTCCACCTCGACGTGGTACGGGGCCACCGAGACGAGGTCCGGGATTGCCAAGTGGGCGACGGCGACCGCGTCGTGGATCGCCGCCGCCGGCGCGTCATACCAGGCCCGCTCGCGCTCAAGGGCGAAGTCCACCAGCTCCGCGGCGATGGCACCGGAGCCGGTCCCGAGGCCGCGCAGCCGCGCGACGGCGGCGCCGTCCAGCAGCGCCTGGTGGGTGACGTCCAGGCCCATCATCGTGATCGGGATGCCGGACCGGAAGACGACGTCCGCGGCTTCTGGATCGGCATAGATGTTGAACTCCGCGGAGACGGTCTTGTTCCCCTCCCCGATCGAGCCGCCCATGATCGAGAGGTGGGCGATGCGATCGGCGAGGCCCGGGTGGAGGCGGAGCAGCAGGGCGATGTTCGTCAGCGGCCCGACCGGCGCGATGGCCACGGGCACGGCCGACTCGCGCAGGATCCGCGCGATCAGCGCAACCGCACCCTCGGGGCGGGCACCGACCGGCGATGGCGGGAGGACCGTGCTGCCGATCCCGCCTTCACCATGGATCTCCGGTGCCCGGATCACGTCGCCGAGGAGGGCGCCGTCTGCCCCCTCCGCGACGGGGA
>JACVXW010000090.1 GCA_015661135.1 Chloroflexota bacterium | reverse complement strand
GCGGACCCCGCCTCGGTGTGGTCTGCGCATGTTCAGCGGCCTCCGCGCGCGGCTCGAACGGGCGTCGAGGGCACACCGTACGCGACGCCGCCAGCCGCCACAAGAGGGCAAACGGCCGGCCTACCCGCGCTCCGTGCCCTTCGGCGCCTCGCGCATGATCCCGATCTGGTTGCCGTCCGGATCCGTCACAAACGCCATCCACAGGTCGTAGCCCGGTCCGCCGTACGGAATGTGGGGTTCCTGGCGGGCCGTGGCGCCGCCGGCCAGCAATCGCCCCCACGTCGCGGTCACGTCGTCCACCCAGAAGTAGATCGTCACCCGACCCTGGAAGTCCTGCTGCGGGACCACCGCGAGGTACAGGCGAACGCCCGCCGCGTCCATGAACGCGATGCCGGGAAATCGCATCTGGACGGGGAGTCCCAGCACGTTCTCGTAGAACTCGACGGCGCGGTCGACGTCGCTGACGGGGACGAGGATCTGGCCGATCCCCTTGAGATCCGTGGTCGTGGCCATGAGGCACCTCCGTGGACGGACTGGAGGCCTACGATAGCCGCACACAACGGGTCGGAGGAGGGGCCGTGGAGCCGTCCGAATCGATCGTCGAGGCGATGCTCGACTTCTATCACCAGCGCTCCGCCACGAACGTGGCCGCCTTCGACGATCTCATCGCCGCCGGCCACGTCGTGTTCCTCGGAACGGCCGGCAACGAGTGGTTCGAGGACCGCGACCGGATGCGCGTGGCGTTCGGGTTCGAGGGCGTCCGATTCACACCGGGACCGGCCCCGCGAGCATGGGCCCAAGGGGAGATGGGCTGGTTCATCGACACGCCGACGATGGAGATTGCCGAGGGCCGGATCCATGTCCGGACGACGATCGTGGTGGTCCGGGAGGCGGGGCGCTGGAAGATCATCCATGCCCACTACTCCGTCGGCATCCCGGACGACCTCGCCGCCACGGTGGCCCCCGCATGATGGACGTGGACGTCGATCGCGAGGGATTGGAAGCCGCCCTGAAGGGTCTTGGCGAGCACGAGCTTTTCCCCTGCGACCCGGCGCTCGCCGATACGGCGGCCTTCTGTGCCGCATACGGGTTCTCGCCGGGCGACAGCGCCAACACGATCGTCGTCGTCGGGAAGTCGGACCCACCCGTCTACGCCGCCTGCGTCGCGCTCGCCACGCATCGGCTGGACGTCAACCACCGGGTCAAGGACTGAGGAGACGCGCACGCAGACCGGCCACGAGATCGGCGGAGTGACCGCGTTCGGGCTGCCGGCCGGCATGCCGCTCCTGGTCGATGCGGCGGTCATGACGCGGTCACGGATCGTCCTCGGCGGCGGGAGCCGGTCCTGGAAGGTGATCGCGCCGGCGTTGATCCTGCTGAGGCTGCCAGGCGTTCGGGTCGTCGAGGGGCTGGCGAACCTCGCCCCGCCGAGGGATCCGGTTCAGCCGGACTGATTGAGCAGGAGCACGCCGAGGATCGCCGGCACCACGTGGATGAGGAGCGGGATCGCCGCCCGCGCTCCCGTCAGGCTCACGGATGCGGCGCCCGCGAGGCCGGCCACGACCGCCAGCCAGCCCGCCCAGCCGGGGAGGAGCTCCGAGGTCAGGATGCCGGCGCCGAAGAGCGCCGTCGCGAGGTAGGCCAGGACCATGTACGTGTTGACGAGCCGGTCGAATGCGAGCGGCCACGCCTCACTCGTCGGCGGCATGGTGCCGGTTCGCTCGACCTCGCTGGCGGCCCAGGATGTCATCGAGAGATTGAAGATCAGCTGACCAACCCACAGGGTCGTGGCGACGAGGAACAGCACGAGCCCGAGCTGGGAGAACGCGCCGCCGCTCGTCCCGTCGAGAACGGCCTGCAGGACGGTGAGGCCGAGGGCCGTTACAACAATCCCGGTCGAGAAGACGAGGTTGATTGCCCGCCACCAGCGTGGCTTGGCGGAAATCGACTGGTAGAACTCCAGTGCCGGAACCGTCGACGGGTCCTTGAACGGCAGGGAGCCGGTCCTCATCGTCGAGACGATCGCCCCGACGATGACGCTCCAGAAGATTGCGGCACCTGCGATCAGGAGCAGGCCCGACAGTTGTGGGAGCGTCAGCTCAACCATCTCGGTCCTCCAGCGGTCGGGCTCACTCTACGACCGCGGTCAGCTCCCTTGCTCGTGGCTGACGGTCAGGACGACGTTGCCCGTCTTCTGTCCCGTCTCGACGTATCGGGAGGCCTCGATGATCTGCTCCAGCGGGTAGACCCGGTCGATGACGGCGCGGTACTTCCCCGCCTCGATCAGCTCCTTGACGAGGACCACGTCCTCGCGGGCGTAGTGGGGGATCGCGAGCTTCACCCGCTTGCTCCCGAGCCAGCGGGTCAGCAGGATCAGGATCGGGACGTGCCCCAGGAAGCCGAGGTCCGTTTCGATGAACATCCCGCCGGACCTGATCGAGCGCCGGGACCGCCGGAAGGAGTGCTTGCCGACGGCATCGAAGACGACGTCGTAGGTCTGGCCGTTCTTCGTGAAATCCTCCCGCGTGTAGTCGATCACCTCGTCGGTGCCGAGCGAGCGCACGAGGTCCACGTTCTTCGTGCCGCAGACGGCGGTGACGTGGGCGCCGAAGAACCTCGCCAGCTGGACCGCTGCGGTGCCGATGGACCCGGAGGCGCCGTAGATCAGGATTCGCCGGCCCGGCCGGTCCGCCTGAACCTCGGCCGCGCGAAGGCACGCAAGGGCGAGGATTGCCCCGTCCGGGATGGACGCCGCCTCCTCGAAGGTCATGCCGGCCGGCATGGGCACGATGATGCGCCGCTCTCGCACGCAAACGAACTCCGCGTTGGCACCCGAGCGCGCCCCGAAGACGCGGTCGCCGGCCGTGAACTCGGTGACGGCCGCGCCAACCGCCTCGACCATGCCGGCGAACTCGCTGCCGGGGATCTTCTGTTTCGGTCGGAGCAGGCCGGTGAAGAACCGGCTGATGAAGAGGTCGGCGCTGCGAAAGCCCGTGTCCGTTCGATTGACGGTCGTTGCGTGGACCTTGACGAGGACCTCATCGTCCTTCGGGACGGGCCGCTCGACCTCTTCGAGTCGGAGCACCTCCGGCGGCCCGTACCGGTCATGGACGACTGCTCTCATGCGTTCACGTCCTCTCCCCCGTGCGTGCGGTGTGCTGGATGGCGGTTACCTGGCCGAAAAGCCTCCATCGATGACGAGGCAGGATCCGTGCACGAATGCGGCTTCAGGCGAGGCGAGGTAGCGGATCGCCCCGGCGATCTCCTCCGGAAGGCCCAGGCGCCCCAGAGGCTGCCGATCGACCATCGCCTGGCGGGCGGTGATCGGATCCGGTGCGTCCGCAAGGATGCGCCCGATCCACGGCGTGTCCACCGTCCCGGGTGCCACGGCATTGCACCGGATCCCGCGGCCCATGAAGTCCACGGCGATCGATCGGGTGAGGGCAACGATGGCCCCCTTCGAAGCCGTGTAGGCGGCGCGCCTCGTGACCGCAGCCAGCGCAACCACCGAGGCGACATTCACGATGACTCCCTCCCCTGCGTCGAGCATGGAAGGAAGTACGGCCCGGCAGGTGTTGAAGACGCCCCGGACATTCACCGCGAGCGTCCGTTCGATGTCCTCGGCCGTGGTCTCGAGCAGATCCCCGGCCACGCCGATCGCGGCGTTGTTGGCCTCGACGACCCGCCGCGCCGCGGCCTCGTCAGAGTCGGCGACCGCGACGCGTTCCCCGTCAGCCGCGAATCTTCGCGCCGTCGCCTCGCCGATTCCCGAACCCGCGCCCGTGATGAACACGACCCGACTCACGCAAATCTCTCCTTCTGTGCGGGGTTCCGGGGCCCCGGATGGTCACCTCGCGTCTGGACGTGGACCTTCGGCCCGTCCGTTGCCGTCACCGGCCGATCTCCAGCGAGGACCTCCACCAGGCGGTCGAGGTCGACGGTCGCGGCAATGAGCGGACGCGGGTCAACGTCGCCGCGGGCGTACGCTTCGATGGCGCGATCGAGCCCCTGGGAGCCGCCGAGGATCCCGACGGCCGTGACGTCCTTCAATGCGAGGGCGCGCGTGTCGATCGGGCTCCATTCGGGCGCCAGCCCGATGTAGACCACTCGCTTGCCGGGCTCGACCAGGTCCAGGGCCCGGGCAGGCAGCGCGGGGGCGTTGGACGCGTCGATCACGCCATCCCACGGCACGTCCGGAAGGGTGTCGTCGGTCCACACGGACGCGAACCCGAGCGAGCGTGCGATCGCGAGCGAGCGGGCGGATCGGCCCACGATGTGGACGTCGATGCCACCGGCCCTGGCGAACATCGCCGCCAGCAGTCCGATCGTGCCCGCGCCCAGGACGAGCAGTCGGCCGCCCGGAGGGACCGCGGCGCCGCGCACGGCGCGAACGGCATTCCCGCCCGGCTCGACCATTGCACCCATCGCGTCGTCGACCGTGTCCGGCAGAGCGCGCAGCGCCACGGCCGGTATCGCCACCTGCTCCGCGAGTGCGCCAGGGCGACCGTGGCTGATCCCAACCTCGACCCGTGAAACGCACACGTTGTGGGACCCGGCGCGGCATCGACGGCACGTGCCGCAACCCAGCATCGTGTCGCCCGTGACCCGCCGGCCCATCCAGTCCCGATCGACCCCCGGGCCGACGGAGCGAACGACGCCGGCCCACTCGTGGCCGATCCGGACGGGAAACGACGCCTGCCCGTCATGGAGGTACGCCATCGATCCGTTGAAGAACTCGGCGTCCGTTCCGCAGACGCCGGCCCGGGCGACCTCGACGACGACCTCGCCGGGCGCCGCGGTCGGCGCGGGCACGTCCTGGACCCCGGCGTCGCCGGGAGCGGTGATCACGAACGCTCTCATCGCGGCTCGATCACCCGCTGTCGCTTCGTTCGGCGATCAATGGAGCCGACACTCGGATTTGAACCGAGGACCTGCTGTTTACGAAACAGCTGCTCTACCGCTGAGCTATGTCGGCGCCAATCAAGAATAGCCGATGCTCAAAGACATCAGCTTCACGCGCAGAATCGATCGCGTGGCGCCGATTGAGAATCACCGTCACCGTCACGCTCCGTGGATCAAACACGCGGGCCGCGGGTGCACCCGCTCCAACGCCTGAAGCCGACCGCGGGTCGGTGCACCAGTGGCAACTGTCTCCGGCTGTGGCAGCGGCCGGGGCCAGCAGCGTAAGGTTGGCATCGCGCTAAGGGTTTGAGGATGGCGATCCCGATCGGCAGCCGGCGACGCGTGGTTTTCGTTGCGGGCGTCGTCGCCGTGATGGGCGCATTCGTCGCCGTCGCGACGTGGTCCCCGGCGAAGCCAACACCTGCTCCATCACCGCAGCCGTCGGTCACCGGATCCGTCAGCCCGTCGCCCTCTCCCGAACCCGTGGCGACGCCTCTCCCCGGGTTGGCCGACGCTCCGAGGCTGCCGGCCTGCGACATCAGCCTGCAGCCCCAAGGCCCAGCGCCGGCTGAGGTTGCGGCCGCGGTGCCCGGCCTGGTGGCGATGGAGATCGTCGGAAGCCTCGGCGGTCCGGCGCGGACCGCGTTGGTCGACGGTACTCGCGTGTTCGTGGGGGCAAGCTCACGCGTCCTTGGGGTCGATCTGTCCGACCCGCGCCTGCCGCGGGAGGTGGCGTCTTCGCCTCTGCTCCCGGGCACGGTCGAGGGCGTCGCCCTCTTGGGAGACACGCTGGTCGTGGCTGTGGGCGATGGCGGCCTGGCCATGCTCGATGCGGCCGGGCTCACGCTGCGCGCGTCGCTTTCGCTGCCGGGGTATGCCGAGGCCGTCGCCGTCGATGGCACGACCGCCTTCGTGGCCGACGGGCCGGGTGGCCTTCGCGTGGTGGACTTGCGGGATGCCGCTGCGCCGGTGGAGCTGGCGGTGCTGTTCGAACTGCGTCGCATCGTCGACGTGGCCGTCCAGGGCGGTGTCGCCTACCTCGCGACCGCCGACGAAGGACTCTTGATTGTCGACGTCCGGGATCCTCGTCACCCCTCCGAGCTGGGCCGTCTTTTCACCGGCGGCTACGCGTTTGGGGTGGCGGTCCTAGGCGAGCATGTGCTCGTTGCAGACGGTTGGGGCGGCCTTCGCATCGTCGACGTCGGCGACCCGCGGGTGCCACGTCTCGTGACAACCGTCCCGACCGACGCGTGGGTGATGGGCGTCGCGGCGGACGGCGACCGAGCCTACCTGGCCGCGGGCGGGGCCGGACTGCAGGTTATCGACCTCGCCGACCCGGGCAATCCCGTGGTCGTCGGACACCTGCCTGTCGCCGGTGGCCACGCGATCGCGACGGGCGCCGATGGCCCGTTGGCGGCGCTCGTCGACACGTCGGTCGGCATCCGGATCATCGGAGTCCGCGATGGACCGCCGGCCGAGCTGAGCACGTACGCCCCCCTCGCATCAGCCGACGGGCTCACGCTGGCCGGGACGCGGGCGTTTGTGGCAGCGAAGGGCCAGGGATTGCGCGTCGTCGACGTGTCCGATCCGGCCCGGCCGACCGACCTGCCCGGTATCAGCACCGAGGATCCCGTCCGTTCGGCAGCTGTGGTCGGGTCGAACCTGTTCGTCACAACCGATGCGGTCGCGTACAGGAACCTCTTCGCAGCGACCGTGAGTCCACGGGGTCCGCCGGCCCCAGGACCGTTCTTCGCCGGCCGCTCGGGCCCGACCTACCAGGTCACCGTCCACGGCTCGATGGTGCTCCTCGCGGTCGAGCTCGGCCTTTGGATCATCGACGGCAGCCAGCCAACGCCCTGCGAGCTCGCCTATCTCGACACTGCTTCCCGGGGATTCCTGACCACCGGAGTCACGGCCGTCGGCGATCTCGCCTACATCGCGGCCGACGATGGAATCCACGTTGTCGACCTCTCCGATCCCCGCGCGCCCGTCCTCACCGGGCGCGCCGAAGCGGACGACCCCAGGGTCGCAGGAAAGGAGTGGGCCCAGGCGCTGGTCGTGGGATCCACCTTGTTCTCCATCGCTAGCTATGCGGCGATGCTCGGCGTCTACGACCTCGACTCGTCTGCGGCGCCGCGGCTCGTCGGACTGGTCCAGCTCCCCGCGCCGACCGCGACGGCCGACCAGAGCGGCCCGTTCCTGGCCTTTGCCGGTGGACACCTGTTCGTCGCCGGCGAGGCGGGGGGCCTCGTGGCCATCGACGTATCCGATCCGGAGCGCCCGCACTTCGCAGGGCAGCTGCGTCTTCCCGGCAACGTGGTTGGCGTCGTCGCGGACGACGATCATGTGTACGTCGCCTCGGATGACGGCGGCTTCTTTGTCGTGGAGTGGTCCGAGGACAATGCTTCCGCCGTGTTGCCGGCGTCGGGCGGTGAGGCCACGCTGGCCTCGTTACGCCAGCGGACGGCGCAGCCGCCGGCCAGGACGCAGGCCTCCGGCACGTGCCTGGTCACCACTACCGACGACTCCGGCCCCGGCTCGTTGCGACGCTGCGTCGAGCAGGCGGCTGCCGGCACCCTGGTCACGTTCGATCCTGCCGTCTTCCCGCCGGCTCGTCCGGCTACGGTCCACGTCCGGGAGGAGCTGGGCGTGCCCGGAGGCGTCACGGTCGACGGCACCGGGGCGGGCGTCATCCTGGACGGTGGTGGAGAGAGCGAGACGGCCTTCGGGGTCTACGAGGCTGACAGCGTGATCTCGGGACTCGAGGTCACCAATTTCACCGGATTCGGGATCAACCTCGGCGGCTCGAGACAGACCGTCTCCCGCTTGGTCATCCACAGCAACGGCGAGGGCGGCATCTGGGCGTGCTGCAACGCAGGCCTGGGGGGATCGGTCGGCGACGAGGCGACCGACATGCGCATCGTCGGCAACCTCATCGGCCTGGATCGGTCGGGAACGCGGCTGCTCGGCGCCCAGGAGTTCGGGATCTTCCTGCAGGGGTCTGGGCACGTCGTGGGCGGACCGGACCCAGCCGACCGCAACGTGATTGCGGGGAGCCGGTACGAGATCACGCTCGACATGGCCAACCACGTCACGATCCAGGGCAACTACATCGGCATCGATGCGACCGGGCGGAAGGCGCTCCACGCACCCGACCAGGTGAGGGCGATCGACGGCCTGAGCACGGCCGGCAATCAGGTCATCGGGAACGTCGTCAACGGGATCGTCCAGTTCGCCGACCCGGGCAGCGTCTACAACAGCCTCGTCGGCAATCGGCTGGGGGTCGATCCGACTGGCAAGCGGGTGCTGGGTCGAGGTGGAATCATCATCGGCGAGCCATTCAACCGGGTCGGCGGCGCGGTGCCGGGCGAGGGGAACATCCTGAACGGCGGGATCCACATCGGCGCCAACGACGTGATCGTGCTGGGCAACCGATTGCGCTTCGATGAGCGCGACAACCAGATCGTGCCCGGCGCCATCATGGCCGAGAAACCCAGGACGGTGATCGGCGGGCGATCTCCGGCTGCCGGGAACATCGTCGGCGGAATCGGGATCGTCGTCCGCGGCAGCTCGAGCCTCGTCATCGGAAATACGGTCCACGCCGAAGGGGTCCGAGCCGACCCCGGTGACCCGCTCGACGTGGCCATCCGCATCGAGAGCGGCGCCCGGATTCACGTCATCGCCAACGTCGTCGAGAGCGAAGCCGGTATTGGGATCCTCCTGGGCGACGGCGCCTTCGCGAGTCGAGTGCGCGGCAACGTCATGCGGGGCAACGCCATAGGCCTTCACGCGGGCGGTGCGTCGGAGGCAAACATCATCAGTGGGAACGCCTTCGCCAACAATTTGACTCAGGCCCGTGACGAGGGAGCCGCCAACGCTTGGGACGACGGTCGCCGAGGCAACTACTGGTCCGACTTCACCGGCCTCGATCCAGACGGAGACGGCGTCCTTGATCGGTCCAGGAAGGTCCGACCGGAGGGACTCGACCGCTACCCCCTGACTGAGCCACCGTGAGGCTGATCGCGGGGCATGGATTGGTCGGGGCGAGGGCTTGCGACTTGCCGTGAGCCGGGTCAGTCGCCAGTCCGGTGCTACTGACGAAGGGAACTCGGACGGGCGAACTGGCAGGACGCCGGCATGCCCGCTTTTCATCGGGACCTTGCGCACATCAAGCCTCCCAAACCGAGCGGGCGCATCATCCCATACGCCGGCACGTACCTCGAGGTGGAGC
>JACVXW010000089.1 GCA_015661135.1 Chloroflexota bacterium | reverse complement strand
GCTGGCCCACGCCCATGCCATGTGGTGACGGTTGAGCAAGCTGAGACGCTGCCAGATGCCGTGGCGGACCTGGTTGGAACGCGAGCACGAAAAGCAGTCGAGGCGCCCGCCGACGAGGTGCCTGAGCGAGTGGCAGGACAGCGAGAACGTGGTCAGCAGGGCGACGTTGACCAGGAACAGGACGCCGCCGAAGCCGATCCTGGGCCCGCTCTCGGGCAGGAACGCCGGGACCAGGTCCAGCCACAGGAAGAAGAGCGGGATGAAGGCGAGGTACAGGAAGTACCGGTGCAGGTTCTGGAGGATGAACGGGAGGGCCCGCTCCATCGAGAACCGCCGGTGGATCGTGGGCTCGCCAACCGCGCAGCCGGGCGGATCGGCGAAGTAGAACCGGTAATAGGACTTGCGGTAGTAGTAGCAGGTTGCCCGGAAGCCGAGCGGTATCCAGAGGATCAGGAGCCCGGGGCTCACCCAGGTCGGCAGGAAGGGCAGGACCAGGAGCGGCGAGTAGAGCGGCGAGAGGTAGCCGTCCACCTCGTACGGCGTCCCGAACAGGGGCGTCACGAGGATCCCGCTGAAGAACAGGTAGCCCGCAAGGACGGTGAACCCAAGGCCCTGGACGAACGGCGCGACCGCCCAGTCGTCGCGGCGGTTGGTGGCGCCAAGGCCCTGCCGTGCCGTGCCGTTTGGCTTCGGGGGGACCCCGACGGCCGGCGACCAGTCCGTCATCGCGCCGTTGCCGCGGGGGCGTCCGGCCCGGCGGCTTCGGCGAGGCGGGCGACGACCGCGTCGGCGAATGCGCTGGTGCCGGCATCCCCGCCCAGGTCATGGGTCACGGTCCGGCCCTCCGCGATCACGTCCCGAACGGCAAGCTCGACGCGCGCGGCAACGTCGGGGTAGCCGAGGTGGCGGAGCATGAGCACGCCGGACAGGATCATGGCCGTGGGATTGGCCCGGTTCTGACCCGCGTACTTCGGAGCCGACCCATGAACCGGCTCGAAGACGGCGCCGTCTTCGCCGATGTTCGCGCCGGGGGCAACGCCGAGGCCGCCGACGAGGCCGGCGCACAGGTCCGACACGATGTCCCCGTACAGGTTCGGCAGGACGAGCACGTCGTACAGGTCCGGCTTCTGGACGAGCTGCATGCACATGTTGTCGACGATCCGGTCCTCGAACTCTATCCGGCCCTCGTAGTCGGCCGCGATGCGGCGGCAGGACTCGAGGAAGAGCCCGTCGGACAGCTTCATGATGTTGGCCTTGTGGACCGCGGTCACCTTGCGCCGGTGGTTGGCGACGGCGTACTCGAAAGCGAACCGGGCGATCCGCTCCGATGCCTTGCGGGTGATGATCTTGATGCTTTCCGCGGCATCCGGGCCGACCATGTGCTCGATGCCGGCGTACAGGTCTTCCGTGTTCTCCCGAACGATCACCAGGTCCACGTCCTCGTAGCGGGTGGCGAGGCCCTGGATGGAGCGGGCCGGCCGGAGGTTGGCGTACAGGTTCAGGGTCTGGCGAAGGGTAACGTTGACGCTGCGGAAGCCCTCCCCGACCGGCGTCGTGATCGGGCCCTTGAGGGCGACCTTGTTGCGGCGGATGGAGTCGAGGACGTGCTCCGGAAGCGGTGTGCCGTACTCGGCGATGCAGGCCTCGCCGGCCTCCACGACCTCCCACTCGAAGGCCACGCCCGAGGCGTCCAGGACGCGGCGGGTCGCCTCCGCCAGCTCCGGTCCGATGCCGTCGCCGGGGATCAGGGTCACACGGTGGGCCATGCCCGGCATTCTAGCCGCGCGACCCCGCGCTCGCCCGAGCCCGATCGGCTCGTCCACGCGGGCCGTTCGGCCCGACGGCGCGCGACGGCGCCCGACGGCGCCCGACGATGGTGGCGCGCGCGGCCGATAGACTCCGCCGATGCGCATCGGTGTCACGCTCCCCCTCTCCGACGGCGACACCCCGGACGGCCACGTCCCCACCTTCGGCGAGACCGTCGCCTTTGCGCTGCACGCCGAGGCGGCGGGGCTGGACTCGATCTGGGTCTTCGACCACCTCCTGTTTCGCTACCCCGGAGCGGCCGAAGGCGGGCTTCACGAGGCCTGGACGACGCTGGCGGCAGTCGCCGCCCTCGTTCCCCGGGTCGAACTCGGCGCGCTCGTCATGTGCTCGTCGTTCCGCAATCCCGCGCTCATGGCAAAGATGGCCGCCACGTTGGACGACCTCTCCGGCGGCCGGCTGCTCCTGGGCCTCGGCTCGGGCTGGCACGACCCCGAGTACGAGGCGTTCGGCTACCCCGCGGACCACAAGGTGGGTCGCTTCGCGGAGGACCTGGAGATCACGGCGAGAATGCTCCGGGGCGAACGGGTCACGTTCAAGGGACGCTGGCGCCAGACGGCCGATGCCGTCCTCCTTCCGCCGCCTGGCCGGCCCGTGCCGATCCTCGTAGCCTCGAAAGGCGAGCGGATGCTCCGTCTCACCGCGACCTGGGCGGACGCCTGGAACACGGCGTGGTTCGGGCGGGTGGACGACCGACTCCGGACGCGCCTCGCCGGTCTCATGGATGCGTGCGCGGCTGTCGGCCGCGACCCGGCGACGCTGCGTCGCACGATCGGCATCCGGCTGCACGATCCGGGAACCCTCCGGGACGACCCCTCGGGCCTGGATGCCGATGCCCGAGGGCTGGCCGACTTCTTCGCCGAGCTCGCCTCGCTCGGAATCGGCGACGCCCTTGTCTGGTCGATCTCCAAGTCCACGGCCGCCCTCGAACGGATCGGCGAGGCTCGTCGGCTGTACCTCGCAAGCGTGGGCTGACCGGTCGCTCGGCTACGATGAGCGGGTGAAGATCCAGGAAGCCGACGCGAAGGGCCTCCTCCTCGCCCAGGGGTTGCCGGTCCCGGGCTGGACCGTGGCCCGGACGGCCGGTGAGGCACGCAGCGCGGCCGAATCAATCCTCGCGGCGGGCGCCGATCGGGTCGTCATCAAGGCGCAGGTTCTCGTCGGCGGCCGGGGCAAGGCCGGCGGCGTGAAGCTGGCCGGTTCGGCAGACGAGGCCGAGGCGGTAGCCAGCGCCATCCTCGGGATGTCGATCAAGGGGATCACCGTCCGCAAGGTGCTCGTCGCGGCGGCCGCGGACATCGTCAAGGAGTTCTACCTCTCCGCGGTCCTCGATCGGGCCGCCCGGCGGATCCTGCTGATGGGCTCGGCGGAGGGCGGCGTCGAGATCGAGCAGGTCGCGGCGGAGCGGCCGGACGCCATCGTCACCGTCCATGCCCACCCGCACCTCGGGCTGGCGGACTGGCAGGCCCGGGACCTGGCCTTCCGGATGGGACTCGGTGGTCAGCTCAAGGCGGCCGTCGCGATCGCGAAGGGCCTCGTCCGGACGATGCACGCGTACGACGCCGATCTCGTGGAGATCAACCCGCTCGCCATCGTCCGGGAACCGGGCGAAGGCACGATCGTGGAGAAACTCGTCTGCCTGGACGCCAAGGTCACCCTGGACGACTCCGCGCTCCCCCGCCATCCGGAGCTGGAGGCACTCCGCGATCCCGACGAGGAGGATCCGGCCGACGCCCTGGCCCGGGCGGCCGGGCTCACCTTCATCCGGCTTGACGGCTCGATCGGCTGCATGGTCAACGGGGCCGGCCTGGCCATGACGACGATGGACCTCGTGAAGCGGGCCGGCGGCGAGCCGGCGAACTTCCTCGACATTGGTGGTGGCGCGAAGGCGGACCGGGTGGCGGCCGCGATGGGCCTGATCCTTGCCGACCCCAAGGTGAAGGCGATCCTCGTCAACATCTTCGGCGGTATCACCCGCGGGGACGAGGTCGCCCGCGGGCTCATCGAGGCCCGGGCGCAGCAGGTGCGGGACGTGCCGATGGTCGTCCGAATCGTCGGCACCAACGCGGCCGAGGCAGCCGAACTGCTCCGGGCCGCCCGGTTCGTGACCGCCGCGACACTTGACGAGGCAGCGGCGAAGGCCGTGGCCGCCGCCGCGTCGCCGGGGAGCGGCGCATGAGCATCCTCGTCGGGCGGGAGACCCGCCTCCTGGTCCAGGGCATCACCGGCCGCGAGGGCGAGTTCCACGCCCGGGCGATGCAGGCATACGGCACCCAGATCGTGGCCGGCATGACGCCCGGCAAGGGCGGCCAACGCGCGCTGGACGGCAGCGTCCCGGTGTTCGACACGGTCGCTGCGGCGGTTCGCGAGACGGGCGCCAACGCCTCCTGCATATTCGTCCCGGCGGGCGGCGCCCCGGATGCCGTGCTGGAGGCCGTCGCGTCCGGGATCGGGACGATCTTCTGTATCACCGAGGGCATCCCAGCGCTGGACATGGTCCCGGTCGTGGAGGCCGTCCGGCTGGCCGGCGCTCGTCTGGTGGGACCCAACTGTCCCGGCGCCACCTCCCCGGGCAGGGCCAAGGTCGGGATCATCCCGGGCTCCGTCCATCGCGAGGGTGACGTCGGCGTCGTGTCACGCTCCGGGACGCTCACCTACGAGGCCGTCCAGGCGATGACGGACGCCGGGATCGGCCAGTCCACCTGCGTCGGGATCGGCGGCGATCCGATCATCGGGACGACCTTCCTCGACGTGCTGCGCCTGTTCGCGGATGATCCCGAGACACGCGCCCTGGTGCTGATCGGCGAGATCGGTGGGGCCGCCGAGGAGGAGGCCGCCGCGTGGGCGGCCGAGCATCTCGCGGACATCCCCAAGGCGGCCTTCATCGCCGGCCGGACGGCACCCGAGGGCAAGCGGATGGGGCACGCCGGGGCGATCATCTCGGGCGGCTCGGGCACGGCCGCGTCCAAGGTCGCCGCCCTCGAAGCTGCCGGTTTCCGCGTCGCGGGCTCGCCGACCGAGATCCCCGGCCTCCTTCGGGCGGCCGGCTACCGCCGCTAGGGCCAGGTCAAGGGTCCGCCGATGGGCTTCCTCATGGACCTGGTCGCGGGCGAGAGCCGTGAGATCCTGCTCGCCATCACCATGGACGACTGGACCGGTCTGGACGACCGTGACCGCTTCGACGCCCACCTCGGCATGGGCGGGGCGATGGATCCCACCTGGCTGGATCTCTACAGCGAGGCCGTTCGCCACGTGACGGGCGGCCCTGAACCGATCGACTTCATCGATGCCCGCCGCGACCTGGACGGTCCGGCCGAGGTCGGTGAACGGACGGTCGAGCGGGTGGATCCGTCGTGGGTCTCCGCGATTGCCGCCATCGACGACCGCGCCATTGACGCGATCGCCGGCCGCTGGATCCAGCTCGCGGAGGAAGAGTTCGGTGCGCTCCCGCGCGAGGAGAAGCCGTGGCTCTGGCAACTTGCCGGCCAGATCGTCGAGTTCGCCCGCCGGGCGGACCTCTCCCCGGCCGTGCTCTTCGCCTGGTCCCTGTAGGGGCGTTACTTCGGCGGCGTCATCCCGAGGGAGCGCCAGGATGGGCCGCCATGTGCCTCGATGAGCTCAACGAGCACGCCGCCGCAGGAGCGTGGGTGCAGGAACGCCACC
>JACVXW010000088.1 GCA_015661135.1 Chloroflexota bacterium | reverse complement strand
CGTACCTGGGCGAGTCGCTCTGCGAGCTCGCGCGCGGTCCCGCTTGGCGCGTCGGCCTTCGTGGCGCTCGCGTAGTCGATGATCTCGGCCTGTGGGAGATGGCGAGCGACGAGCATCGCGGCCGCCTGTGCCATGGCTGCCGTCACGGAGAAGTTCCCGGACGAGATCGCGCCGACGGCGTGCTGGCGAGCTGCCGCGTCGATCTCCGCGTAGTCGGCCGCGGTCAGGCCCGAGGCGCCGATCACCACGGCGACGCCGTGCTTGATCGCAAACAGGGCGTTCGCCTTCACGGCCGTGTGTGAGGTGTAGTCGATCAGGACGTCGACGCCGTGGAGCGCCTCATCAACCGAGCTGTACACGGTCACGCCCAGCGCCTCGCCGCCTAACGCCAGCCCGAGGTCCATGCCGGCGGCCGAGCGGGCGACCGCGGAACGCAGCACGAGGTCATCGGTCTCCAGGACACCCGCGACGAGCGCGCGCCCAGCCCACCCGGTGGCACCGGCAATGCAGACATTGATCGGGCTTGAAGCCTCATGATTCACAAGGTTCTCCTTCGCGGTCGCTTGACGTACGCGAATGTCGGGTCCTCGGACCGGCTCACGCCCCATAGATCAGGCAGAACTCGTTTCCTTCCGGGTCCTCCATCCTCCGCCAGGAGAAGCCGTGCTCGTGGAAGTCGTGGTCGTCCTGGCGACGACCTCCGAGCACCTCGACGCGGGCACACGCTACCTCGACGTCGGCGACGTGCAGGTCGAGGTGGAGCCGGTTCTTCACGATCTTGGCCTCTGGTACGCGCTGGAAGCACACCTGGGGTGCGCCGGGCTCGGCAGAGGCGAGGTTCACGAACTGCGGAGGATCACCGAGCCTAGCCTCGATCGCGACGTCCAGCACCTTCGCCCAGAAGGAGGCAAGACGCTCGGGATCCGGACAATCAATCTGGATCCAGCGCAGCCGCCCAACGGGTCGTCGATCTGGCAATCGCATCATCGAACCTCCCAGTCGTCCGTCGAGACATCGATGCGAGGAGAGCCCGATTCTAGCGCGACTCCGGAAATGTTCCGGGCCGTGCGACGGGGCTGCCAGGTCGCTTGGCGTGCCGTTACGCGACGCCTATGCCCTGCGGCGAATCTCCGCGGAGATTGCCGGCACGATGGTGTGCAGGTCGCCGATGACGGCGTAGTCGGCGATGCCCATGATCGGCGACTCCGCGTCCGTGTTGATCGCCAGGATCCGCTTGGCGGACTTGCAGCCGACGATGTGCTGGATCGCGCCGCTGATGCCGCAGGCGATGTAGAGATCCGGCGCGATCCGCTGGCCCGTCTGGCCGATCTGCTGGGTGTGAGGTCGCCAGCCATTGCTCGTCACGACACGCGAGACTCCCACCGCGGCGCCGAGCAACTCGGCGAGCTCCTCAAGCTCGGCGAACGCGTCCGAAGATCCGACGCCGCGGCCACCGCCGACCACGACCTTGGCGTCGGTGAGGGAGATGGAACCTTTCGCCGGGGGTTCGTGGCCCGTGACCCGGACGACGAGATCGGCGTCGCCGACGTTGGGCGCGAACGGGGCGACCATCGCGGGCGCAGACCCGGCGCGCTCGTCGACCGCGACCGCGTGCGGGGCCATCGACATGAGCCTGATCGGCGCGTCGAGGGTTGCGTCCTCCAGCAGGCTGCCGGCCCAGCGCTGGCGCGTGACGGACCACGAAGCGCCGGGGGTGACGGACAGAACGTTCGCGGCGAGCGGCAGCCCGAGGCGAGCCGCGGCGTGGGCCAGGACCTCCGCGCCCCGGTCCGAGCCCGGTGCCAGGACGGCGGCCGCGCCACGGGTCGTCGCGAGTTCGCCCAGGGTCGCGCCCCAGGCGCCCGGCGCATACGCCCCGGCGAGACGCGCGTCCGCGACGACGTGGGCGGTCGCGGCGCCGTGAGCGCCGAGGCTCGCGCCAACGCCCGCCCCGGCATCGCCGAACAGGAGCGCCTCCACGGTCGCCCCGCCGAGTGCGTTCGCCAGGCCGCGCGCGAAGGCGAGCGTCTCGAGCGAGACGCGGTCCGGCTCGCCCGCGGCATGCTCCACGAGGACGACGATCGGGCCGCTCATGACCCCAGGACCCCGATGCGCTGGAGCATGTCCACGACAGCAGGTGCCGCCTCGGCGCCGCGGCCGAGGATCTCGACCTCCGAGCCCTGCGCCTCGGGCAGGCGGAGGACGACCTTGACGGGGCCGATCGGCGCGCCGGTCGCCGAACCGGCGGCCAGTGCGGCGCGCGAGGCCGTAGCTCCCACGGCCACCCGCTCGACCTCCTTCTTCCTTGCCCGCAGGCGGCCCGGCACGGACGGGTAGCGCGGGAGGTTGATCCCCTCCTTCACGCCCACGACCGCGGGAAGCGTCAGCTCGTAGGTCTCCCAGCCACCGCCAGCCGACTCGCGCCTTGCGGTCACGGAGCCGCTGCCCATGGTCAAACCCTTCAGCCCGCTGACGACCGGCCGCCCAAGAGCGACGGCAACCCGGATCCCGACCTGGAACCCGCCGCTGTCGGCGGATTCGTTGCCGAACACGATGAGATCGAACGGCCCGTTGGCCGCCTCCTGCGTCCGGACGGCGTCCACGATCGCCGCTGCCGTGGACATCGGGTCCCATTCGGATCCGTCCGTCTCGAGCAGGATCGCCCGGTCGATGCCCAGGGCCATCGCGTCGCGGAGCTGCTCCTCGGCCGCGGCCGGGCCGAGGGTCAGAACGGCGGACGAACCGCCGCCCGCCTCGATGATCCGGACAGCCTCCTCGACGCCGCACTCCTCGTGCGGGCTGATCGTGAAGCCAAGGAACTTCGTATCGATCTCCTGGCCGTCGGCGGTCAGGACGATCCGCCCGCCGGTCTGGGGCACGCGCTTGACGCAGACGAGGATGTTCACCGGAGCGTGCTCATCGCGCCTACGCCCGGATTCGGCTGTTGTCCGGATCGAACAGCGGCGTGGCGCCGGCGACTGCCACGGTCACCGGGTAGTGCTCGCCGAAGTACTCGACGACCAGCTTCGTGCCCACGACTGCGCGCTCCGGCGGCAGGTACGTCATCAGGAGGTGCTTCCCGACCGACGGACCGGAGCCGGCCGAGGTCACGTACGACCGCCGCCCCCTCGCATCCAGGATCGACTGCCCATCGGGCGTGAGCACAGGCTCCCGGCCGAGCATGTAGCGCTTGACGCCGGCCGATGACGTCGGGTCGTCCACCGTCAGCGTGCAGAGGATCGCCACCGGCGGGGCTTCACGCTGCCTTTCGTACGCCGCCCGGCCCACGAAGTCCGCGTCCTTGAGTGAAGGTCGGGCCATGCCTGCCTCGACGAGGCTGAAATCGAGCTCCAGCTCGGCGCCGTGAGCGCGGTAGCCCTTCTCGAGTCGGGAGGTCACGGCGTACGTGCCGATCCCCACGGGGACCATGCCATGCGGCTTGCCGGCCGCCCAGAGCGCGTCCCAGACGCGGAGGCCCTGCTCCATGGGGACGTAGATCTCCCAGCCGAGCTCGCCGACGTAACTGATCCGCGAGGCCAGGGTCCGGACGCCATCGATGTCCACGGTCTTCGATGTCAGGAACGGGAAGCCAGCGTGGCTGATGTCGGCGCTTCCATCTGCGGCCGCCCCGAGGATGTCCCGCGCCCGCGGACCCCACAGCCCGAACGTGGTCATCGCACCCGTCAGGTCCTGGAGCTGGGCGGAGCCGTCGGCGGGCAGGCCGTCCATGAAGATCTTCCTGTCGCGCATGCCCATGCCGCCGCCGGTGACGACACGGAAGCGGTCGTGGGCGAGCCGCATGATCGTGAGGTCGGCGAGGATCCCGCCGGCCGCGTTCAGGAGCGGCGTGTAGACGGTCCTGCCCGGCGCGACGTTCACCTTGTTGACGCACAGCCGCTCGAGCGCGGCGAGGGCGCCGGGGCCGGTGACGTCGAAGATCGCGAACGCGCTGAGGTCCACGAGGCCGGCCCGGTCGCGCATCGCGAGGTGCTCGGCGTTGATGATGGGGCTCCACCACCGGGATTCCCACTCGGCCTTGCGGGGCATGACCCGATCGCCGTACTCGGCGAGGAGCGATTCATTCGCCCCGTACCAGAACGGCCGCTCCCAGCCGGCCGCCTCGAACGCCACGGCGCCGAGCTCCGCGTGGCGGGCGGTGGCAGGCGACCGCCGGATCGGGCGGTTGCTCTCCCACTGCTCCATGGGATGGACGATGCCGTAGGTCTTGTTGAAGCCCTCGGTCGTCCGGGCCCGGATGTGCTGCCAGGTCTTGTGGTGGTCGTAGAAGCGGGCGATGTCCGAGCCGTGCGGGTCGATCTCGGGGGTCCCGTGGGTCATCCACTCGGCGACGCATTTCGCGATCCCGGGCGCCTCCTTGATCCAGATGGCGGCAACCGCCCAGACGCCATTCACCTCGGGCGTCTCGCCGATGATCGGGTTGCCGTCCGGAGTGAGCGACAGCAGCCCGTTGATCGCCAGCTTCACGCCGACCTTCTCGTCGCCAACGATCGACGGGAACAGCTCCAGGGCATCTTCCAGCTGCGGATCGAAGTCTTCCTGGGTGAACGGGAGCATCGTCGGGGACAGGGCGGACGCCGCGATGGACGGGATGTCGTCGGGGTCCATGAGGATCGCCCGGTGGGCATACGAGCCGACCTCGAATCCGTTGCCGTGCTGCCGCTCGTACATGTTCGTGTCCATGTCGCGGACGATCGGGTAGTCCACCTCGGTCCGGGCGTTCGCGAACATCGGAACGGGACCGATATCGATCATCTGGTGGACCGCCGGGACGAGCGGGATGGATGCGCCGGCCATCTTCGCGATGCGCGGGCTCCAGACCCCGCAGGCGATGACCAGGTACTCGGTCTCGATGTCCCCCTGGTCCGTCCGGACCCGGGTGACGCGCCCGCTCTCGGTGTCCACGCCGGTGACCTCGACCCCGGCCGCGATCGTCAGGGCGCCCATGTCCCGGGCGCGTTCGCGCATCAGGGTGCCGGCCTGGAGCGAATCAACCACGCCGACACCGGGCGTGTAGAAGCCGCCGAGGATGATCGTCTCGTCGATGAACGGGACCATGGCCTTGACGTCGGCCGGGGTCATCAGGCGGACGCCTTCGATCCCCCACGACTTCGAGGACGCCATTCGGCGCTTGAGCTCCTCCATCCGCTCGGGCGTCCGGGCGACCTCGATGCCGCCGCACTCGTGGTAGACGCCGAGCTCGCGGTACTGGACGGCGCTGTCCATCGTGAACGCCGCCATCTCCTTGTTGTGGTCCGTCAGGAAGATGAAGTTCGAGGCATGGCCGGTTGAGCCGCCAGGGTTGGGGAGGGTGCCCTTCTCGAGCAGGACCATGTCCCGCCAGCCGAGCTTCGCCAGGTGCCAGGCCATGCTGTTGCCCACGATCCCGGCCCCGACGATGACGACCTTTGCGCGCTTCGGCAGCGAAGCCATGTGCTCGATGTCCTCCAGATGTGGCCGGCCCCGAGGGCCGGGTTTCGAT
>JACVXW010000015.1 GCA_015661135.1 Chloroflexota bacterium | reverse complement strand
ACCACGCCGATCAGCACCCGTTCGCCGATCAGCTCTGGGATCGCGGACGTGATCTGTTCGACGGCCGAGGTCACGGACACCGCGACCGTCAGGACGTAGTCGATCATGAGTGCCGAAGCGGCGATCAGCGACATGTTCCGGCCGAAGTTCCGCTTCGAGACGGAGTAGGAGCCGCCCCCCGTCGGATAGGCGATGCAGACCTGGCGGTAGCTGATGGCGACCGTCACCAGCAGGATCGCAATGGCGATCGACACCTCGAGCCCGAGCGCGAGCGCGGCAATGCCGCCAAGGACCAGGACGCGCAGGATCTCCTCGGTCGCGTAAGCGGATGACGAGATTGCGTCCGAGCTGAAGATCGCCAGGGCCTTCTTCTTGGACAGGCGCTCTCCGAGCTCTTCGTCCGAGGCGAGCGGTCGGCCCAGGAAGAAGCGTCGAACCGCCGCCCACGCGCGTCCGGCGGGCGTCGTCGGAACGCTGGCGGCAGCCTTCGCCTTCATCACGCCCGCCCCGCTCCAGCGGAAGTAGGCGGCATGAGGCCGCTCCACGCGGAGGCGTCGATCACCGAGTTTCCGGCCGCGCAAGGGTTGGCGCCCGCCGATCATGGAACGCCGATCATCGGATGCGGATCACAGGCCCACCGCCAGGCGAGCAACGAGCGAAGCAGGGAGGCCGACGGCCTGCATGGCGGTCTGTGCTGCGGTGATGTCGTAGCTGGTCCGGTGCCAGGAGATCGTGTCCGTCGCCGTATCAAGGATGAGGAACGAGCTGCGCGGATCGCCGTCCCGGGGCTGGCCCACGCTGCCCGGATTGACCAGGGCACGGCGGCCCCGAAGCTCGAGCAGCGACCCGTCGCTCGGGCTCACGACCTCGATCCGGCCATCTTCCTCGACGAACGCCCCCGGCAGGTGGGTGTGACCGTGCAGGCCGACTCGCGCGGTCATCTCGTCAAGACCGGCGCGCGCCACCGGGACGGATGTCACGTACTCCCAGAGGGGTTCCCGAGGGCTGCCGTGCACGAGCATGAACTCGCCGATCTCGCGCGTCTCGGGGAGCGCCCCCAGCCAGGAGGCCGTGCGCGGGGCGATCGCGGCCCGGGTCCACTCCATCGCCCGGCGGGCGTGCGGGTTGAACCACTCGATCCCGGGGGCACCGGCCGCAGCGGCGTCGTGATTGCCCATCACGCCGATGGCCCCGATCTCCCGAAGGCGATCGACGACGACGTCCGGGTCCGGGCCGTAGCCCACGACATCGCCGAGGTGCCAGACGGCATCGGTCGCTCCAACGGCCAGCAGGACCGCATCGAGGGCGTGGATGTTCGCGAGGATGCCTGACAGGACCGCGATCCGCATACGGGCGCCAGCGTACCAGCGTCCCCCGTCACCACGGCCGTCGCTTCCGGACCGCTGGGTCGCGGGGGTAGCCGGCCGGCGACGGGCGCTCCCTGCGGACGACGACCAGCGCATGGCCGTCGAGACCGGCACCGCTCGGGAGCGTTCGTACCTCCGGCTCGCTCCCGCCGAGGACTGCCGCGGCGCGGCCCGCACCCTCCAGCTCCGCGGTGATCTCGCCACGCTTCCAGGCCACGAGGCGGCCGCCCGGGGCGAGCACGGGAAGGGCCAGCTCAACGAGGTCCGCGAGCGAGCCCACCGCGCGGGCGGTCATCACGTCCCATGCCGGCTTCCCGGACGGGGGAACCAGCGACTCGACCCGGACCGCCGCTACATCCACCCGCCCCTCCAGCCCCAGCGCGCGCCGGGCCGCCTCGAGGAAGGCGGCCTTCTTGGCCACCGATTCCACGAGGAGCACCCGCGTCCCGGGCAGCACCAGGGCGAGCGGCAATCCTGGGAAACCTCCGCCGCTGCCCAGGTCCAGAAGGGAGCCGTGAGGGCCGGCGCGCACGAGGTCGAGGGCGGACAGCGAATCCGCAACGTGGAGGCGCGCGATCGCCTCAGGGTCGGTGATGGCCGTCAGGTTGATCGCCGCGTTCCAGGCAAGGAGGAGGCGAACGTGCCGCTCGATGGCCTCGAGCGCCGCCGCATCCACCCGGATCCCGAGCCGATGCAGCGCCGCGCCGAGGGCGAGCGCATACGCGGCGGGAAGCGGTGGCAGGGGCTCGACGCGCGTCGGGAGCGGCTCTCGCTGGCGGTTCAGGCGTGCCTCCCGGGGACAGGTGACGCGCCGCCGCCGGAGAGATCCACCCCCGGCGTCGTCAATCGCTCGCAGCCGTGGACTCGGTCTGGCGCGTCTCGCCCGGTTCGTGGCCGGGTCTCCCCGTACCCCTCTGCGAGCCGCGGACCCCGTTTCCAACCGGTGCGGATGCAGGACGGTAAGAGGGCGCGCCACTCGCGTCAACGGGGTTATCCACGAGGAAGCGGCGATCCCGGCCCGAGCCGGTGGATAAGTACCCGGTCAGCCCTTCTGGCCCGTCCGAACGGGCCGGCCCAATGTCCGCCGGACCACGTCCACGACCTCGTCGACGTACCGATCCGCCTCGCCTCGCTGGGCCGCCGTCCGGACACAACCCGTGACGTGATCCTCGAGGACGAGAATGGCCAGGGAGTCCACAGCGGCGCGCAGGGCCGAGGTCTGCTGGAGGATGTCCACGCAGTACTCCTCCCGCTCGATCATCCGGGCGATGCCCCGCACCTGCCCCTCGATCCTGGCCAATCGGCGGACCAGTTGGGACTTGTCCTTCGAGTAGGAGTGACGGAACGTGTCCGCGCCGTGGTCCGAATGGTGCGCGGAGGCGTCTTCCGAGATCGTGGCCATCGGCTGGTATCGGCTCCCTGCTCGCGCCCGGCGGACGGGCGATCCGGGGCATCATACCCCCCGGGGGTATCCGCGGGCAATATGGCCCAGGCCACGTCGCTCAGCGACACGCTCCGCTACACTCCGCCTGAATGGGTCCGCAGGATCACTGGCGCGCGTTCCTCGACGGCATCGACTGCACCGTCTGCGAGGACCGCGTCCCCGCTGATCGGATCCGGCTCCTGGCCCGGCGGGATGACCTGCTCTTCCTCCAGATCGCCTGCACGGGTTGCGGCAGCACCGCGCTCGGCTTCATTGCAGATCGCCCCGGCTTTGCCGGCTCTGACCGGGTCGTCGAGGGGCTGCCCGTCACCGCCGACGCGAACCCCATCACCGGCGATGAGGTCCTCGACATGCACGGGTTCCTCGACGCCTGGACGGGCGACCTGGCGTCGCTCGTTGGGTCGGGAGACGGGGCGTCGGGACGGGCGGACTCCGAGGCGGCGGGACCCGGGGCCGGACGCCCGCGAAGGACCCGGGGGCTTCGGCGGGCCGGATGACCGAAGAAGCGTCCAATCCCGGGGCTGACCACGCCGATCCATCGGAGGCGGCGGGCGACGTCCTGGAGACGAACGTAACGACACCATCCGGCCTGGACGCCTCCGGACGACCGTGGCCGCTCTTCGCTCATGGCAGCGAAGCCGAGATGGCCCGGATCCTGGACTTCTATGGGGTCCGCTGGGAGTACGAGCCGCGGACCTTCCCGATCCTGTGGGATCTGGACGGCGGCGTGATCGAGAGCTTCTCGCCCGACTTCCACCTGCCGGACATGGACCTGTTCCTGGAACTGACGACGCTCAAGCAGCGCCTCGTCCGCAAGAAGAACCGCAAGCTGCGTCGGCTCCGCGAGCTCTATCCCGATGTCCGGGTCAAGCTCTTCTACGCCCGGGACTTCCGGGCGATCATGCTCAAGTACGGTCGCCTGGCGCTCGTCGACTCGATGTCGGGCACGCTCGGCCAGGTCGTTCCCGATCGCGCGGGCGAGATCGAGCCCGCAGGTAATGGGGATCAGGTGGCCGCGCGATCTGAACCGTTGCTGAACGCCGGCCAGGATCCGGCCCCGTACGGGGTACCGTCCACACCGGCGACCGAGTTGGATCCAGGGACGCGGGCCCGGCGCCGCGGCGCTTCGCGCTCGCGCCGGCGGCGTGTGGCCGCGGCCGCCCGGTCCGCCGCCCGGGTCGCCGCTGGTGACGACGGCGCGCTGGCCACTGGAATGGATGAGGAGGATCGAGCAACTCGATGACCACGATGGACCTGCGCGCCGACATCGGCGAGATCCTGCTGACCGAGGCCCAGATCCAGGCCCGTGTCGCCGACCTGGGCGTCCAGATCAGCGCCGACTACGCCGGCCGGCCCCTGACCCTCGTCAGTGTCCTCAAGGGCTCCCTGCCGTTCATGGCGGACCTCATGCGCTCCATAACCCTGCCGGTCCGGATCGACCTCATGGAGGTCTCGTCCTACAGCGGCGCGACGACCGAGTCTTCCGGCCTGGTGCGGATCCTGAAGGACCTGTCCTCCAGCATCGAGGGCGAAGATGTCCTCATCTGCGAGGACATCATCGACACCGGGCTCACGCTCAACTACCTGGTCCGGTACCTCGGCGGCAAGAAGCCCGCCTCGCTCCGGATCTGCACGCTCCTCGACAAGCCCGCCCGCCGGCTGGTGGAGATCCCGGTGGACTACACCGGGTTCACGATCCCGGACCAGTTCGTGGTCGGGTACGGACTCGACTACGGCGAGCTGTATCGAAACCTCAGGTACGTGGGAGTCCTCCGGCCGGAGGTCTACACAGAGTCCGAATGAGCATGCACCGTCGCCCGCTCGGCCGGGCCCGGCTGCTTGCCGCGCTCGGCGCCGTCGTCATCGTCGCGGGCTGCCTCCTCCGCTGGTGGTCCGTCGGCGGGAGCGACGGCCTCCCTGCTCTGAGCGGCAACGGCTTCGAGGGGTTCAGTCTCGTCGTCTTCATCATCGCCCTGGCGACCGTGGCGCTCGTCACCCTGCCGTACGCGACCGGGCGCCCGGTCGGTGGTGACCGCTGGCTGGTCTACGCGGTCCTGGCCGCCGCCGCCTGGGCCGGGTTCCTGATCCGGATCGTGGACCTTGCGGGCCTACGCGTGTTCACCTTCGAGCAGCCGATGGAGGTGTTTACTCGCGGCCCGGGGCTGTGGGTAACGGGGATCGGGCTGGTGATGCTTGCTCGCGCCGCGTACGACATCTGGCGGGAGCCGGGGCTCCGCTGATCCCGGCCTCAGCCGCCGAGGTAGGCCTTCTTGACCTCGGGATTGTCGGCGAGTCGCGCCGAGACGTCCGTCAACACGATCTCGCCCGTCTGGAGAATGTAGCCGCGGCTCGCCAGGCCGAGCGCCATGAGGGCGTTCTGTTCCACGAGCAGGACGGTGGTCCCCTGGGCGTTGATGCCCTTGACGATGTCGAAGATCTGCTCGACGAGGATCGGGGCGAGGCCCATGGACGGCTCGTCCAGGAGGAGGAGGGTCGGCCGGGCCATCAGGGCGCGGGCGATCGCGAGCATCTGCTGCTCGCCGCCCGACAGCGTGCCGCCCGCCTGGGTGCGCCGCTCGCGGAGCCGTGGGAAGAGCGAAAACACCCGCTCGTAGTCGGCGTTGAGATCCTTGTCCCGGCGCTGGAAGGCGCCCATCTCCAGGTTTTCGAGGACGGTCATCCGGGGAAAGACGCGGCGGCCCTCCGGCGCCTGGGTGATCTTCCTGGCGACGACCTGATCCGGCCGCAGGCCATCGATCCGCTGGCCGTCGAACCAGATCTCACCCATGCGCGGGCGCAGGAGGCCCGAGATCGTCTTGAGGGTCGTGGACTTGCCGGCGCCGTTGGACCCGATGAGGGTCACGATCTCACCCTGCTCCACGCTCAGGCTCACGCCTTTCAGGGCATGGATGTTGCCGTAGAAGGTGTGGACGTCACGGAGCTCGAGGAGGGCCATCGGAGTCAGCCGTGCCCGGCCGCGCCGCGGCCCAGGTAGGCCTCGATCACGCGCGGATCCGCGCGGACCTCGGCCGGGGTCCCCTCGGCGATCTTCTCGCCGTGGTCCAGGACCGTCACCCGCTCGCTGATGCCCATGACCACCTTCATGTCGTGCTCGATGAGCAGGATCGTGACGCCCAGCCGGTCTCGGACGCTCCGGACGAAGTCGGTCAGCTCCAGGGTCTCGTTGGGGTTCATGCCGGCCGTCGGCTCGTCCAGAAGGAGCAGCTTGCAGTCGGTCGCCAGCGCCCGTGCGATCTCCAGGCGGCGCTGATCCCCGTACGGCAGGTTGCGGGCGTACTCGTCCTGACGGGGCAGGAGGTTCATCAGCGACAGAAGTTCGCGCCCTCGCTCCAACGCCCGATCCTCCTCGCGGAGGAGCGACGCGGGCCGATAGATCGCCTCCCACCAGTGGCCCTTGAGCGTGTGGTGGAGGCCCACGAGGACGTTCTCGATGGCGGTCATGTTGCCGAACAGCCGGATGTTCTGGAACGTTCGGCCGATCCCGGCCCGGACGACGTGATGGGGCTTGGTCCCGGTGATGTCCCGGCCGTTGAACTCGATCTTGCCGGCGGTCGGCGTGTAGAGGCCGGTGATCATGTTGAAGAACGTGGTCTTGCCGGCGCCGTTGGGGCCGATCAGGCTGACGATGCTGTGGCGGGGGATGTCGAAATCGATGTCGCTGACCGCGACGAGGCCGCCGAATTCCTTGCGGATCCCGCGCGCCGAGAGCAGCACGTCCGTGGCCGTGGCGGTCATGCCCGGCCTCCGGTGCCGGGGGCATCGTCCGTGCCGGGGGCGTCGTCCGCGGAGGTCTCGTGGATCTTCAGGTGGCCGGCCTTCGCCTCGAACTCGGTCGCGGCCTCGGCGACTTCGACGGAGGTCCCGAAGGTCGCCTCGGCGGCGACCCCCTCGCCATGGAGCTCGGCCTTCCGGGCGGCAACGGGGAGCAGCCCCTCGGGGCGCTTGATCATCATGACCACGAGGATCAGCCCGTACAGCAGGTAGTTGTAGCTCGTCAGGGTGAAGGCCTCCACCCGCTCCTTCAGGATCGGGATTTCCGGCATCACCGCGCCGAACGACTGGATCGGGTCGTCCACGAAGCGGCCCAGGTACGGCAGGAGCGAGTCGTTGACGTACCGGATCATGAATGCTCCGAGAACGACGCCCCGCAGGCTGCCCATCCCGCCGAGGATGATCATGATCAGGATGCTGATCGAGACGGCGAAGTTGAACGACTCCGGAAAGATGGCCGTGGAATAGGCCCCGAAGAAGGCGCCGGTGAAGCCGGAGAAGCTGGCGCCCAGGCCGAAGGCGAGGAGCTTGGTGCTGACCGTGTCGATGCCCATGCTGGCCGCGGCGGTCTCGTCCTCGCGAATGGCCATCCAGGCACGGCCGAGGCGGCTGTCACGAAGACGGACGCAGACGACGAAGACCAGCAGCAGGATTCCCAGGATCAGGTATAGCGACGCCACCGGGTTGCCGTTGGAGAAGACGAGAGAATCGCCCCACGGTCCGGGGATCGGAAGGATGGGCGGATCGATCGGATTGACGCCGATGTTGCCGCCGGTCAGGTTGAAGTGCTCCGGCCCGCCGATGAACGACAGGTCGAGGTCATCCAGGTTCCGCGCGAGGACCGGCATGATCTCGCCAAAGCCGAGCGTCACGATCGCGAGGTAGTCCCCGCGGAGACGCAGCGTGGGCGCGCCCAGGAGCACCCCGGCCAGGGCCGCAACCCCGACCGCCGCGATCACCACGAACCACCACGGGATGTGGATGTCGTGGAGGGGCGAGGCGAGGAACGCGGTCGTGTAGGCGCCGAAGACGTAGAAGGCGACGTACCCGAGGTCCAGGAGTCCGGCAAACCCGACGACGATGTTGAGGCCGAGCGCGAGGATCGCGTAGTAGAACATGACGATCAGGACGTTCACGCTCGGTAGCGGCAGCGCCTCGAAGAGCCCCCGGAGCGCGCCCTGACGCAGATCGTTGTAGGTGGCGCCATACAGGATCGTCACGAAGATGAGCACGAGGACGATCCGGAACTGCCCGTTGCGGTCCGCGAGCGTCCCGCGGAATCGAGCGATCGGGCCGCCGCCGGCTGCGGTCATCGCGGTCATGTCACGCCCGCTCGGACTGCTTCGCAGCGAACAGGCCTGTGGGCCGGAAGACGAGCACCACGACGAGGATGCCGAAGACGACGACGTCCTGCCAGCGCGGATCCACGTAGAACGCATTCAGGCTGATCAGGACACCGAGGAAAATGCCGCCGACGGCCGCTCCGAGCAGGTTCCCGATCCCGCCGAAGACGGCGGCCGTGAACGCGAGCAGGCCGTAGGAGAACCCGTACTGCCACCAGGCGGACCCGTTGTAGAGGGCCACGATCACCCCGGCGCCGCCGGCGAGCGCCCCGGCGAGCAGGAAGGTGAGCGAGATGGTCCGGTTGACGTCGATGCCCATGAGGCCGGCGGCCTCGCGATCCTGCGCTGTGGCGCGCATCGCCTTGCCCTGGCGGGTTGCCTGGACGAACCACATCAGGCCGATCAGCAGCGGCACCGTGATCGCGGTGACGAAGACGTGGCTCACCTTGATAACGAACGGCTCGGTGATGATGTTCGTCGTGGGCAGGAGCGACGGCAGCGAGACCGGCGACGGTCCAATCAGGACCTGGCCCACGTTCTGGAGGATGAAGTCCATGCCGATTGCGGAGATGAGCGTCGCCAGGGTAGGGGCCCGGCGAAGGGGCCGGTAGGCCACGCGCTCGATGCCGGCATTGAGGCCGGCCGTCAGGAGCATGGTGACCGGGAGAATCACCGCGAAGGCGAGGATCACGGTCGTCGCCGGGGTGTCCTTCGTGAGGCCGAAGATCTCGACGCCGAAGAGCGCGCCCACGGAGCCGAGCATGAACACGGAGCCGTTGGCGAAGTTGATCAGCTGGAGGATGCCGTAGACGAGGGTGTAGCCGAGCGCGACCAGGGCCACGATCATGCCCTGGAAGACCCCGATCGCGACGATGTCCGCGCAGCGGTCAAGGGCGGCCGTGCAGCCGCTCCAGATCGGGATGCTCTTGCCGAAGACGGCGAGCACGGCGACGACTACGACAAGCGCGATCACCGCCCGGGTGTTCTTCGCGAACCACGCCGCGATATTCACCAGACCCTCGTTCCCCTCATCCGGATCGGACGCTGGATACCGATGGGGCCGGCCGTCGATTGACGGCCGGCCCCGATCGGCGCTGTCGGTTCGGGAGGATTACTGCCCGAGAACCGTATCGAACTCGAACTTGCCGGACTTGATGACCGAGCCGGAGAACACCTTGTTGGAGGTGTCGCCGTTGGCATCGAACGACCACGTGCCGAGCACGCCCTTGAAGTCCTTCGTCGCAGTGAGCGCGGCGAGGGTGCCGGCCCGCAGGGCCGCGGCATCCTTGGCGCCGGCCTTGGAGGCCGTCTCGATTGCGGCGAGGACGACGTTGGCCGCCTCGTATCCGTAGATCGTGTAGACCTCGATCGAGTCGGGGCCGTACTTGGTCCGGAACTCGTCCCGCCACTTGGCGGCGTCCCCGGTGTACTGGTCGGCGGTCTGGCCACCGAATGTCAGGTAGGTGCCCTCGGCTGCATCGCCGGCGGCCTCGATGAAGGCATCCTCGTAGATGCCGTCGGGGCCCATGAGCATGATGTCCGGCATGGCCTCGCGGAGGTCCTTCCAGAGCTGTCCTGCGTTGTTCTGGGTGATTCCGCCGTAGTAGACGAGGTCCGGGCCGGCGTCGGCGATCTTCGCGGCGAGTGCCTTGAAGTCGGTCGACTTGCCGGGGGCCTGGTCGTGGCCGAGGACGGTCAGGCCGGCGGCCGTGGCCGAAGCGTCGAAGACGTCGGCGACGCCCTTGCCGTAGATCTCGGTGTCGTCAAGGACGTAGACCGTGGTCGCTCCGAGGTCCTTCGCCCAGAGGGCGCCGACGTCACCCTGGAGGTCGTCCGCCGGAACGACGCGGAAGTAGTTGTGCGCGCAGCCGCCCGGGTAGTAGATACCCGGCTCGTCCGCTGTGCCCTTGCCCGGCTTGGTGAGGCCCGGGTAGGTATTGGCGGGGCTGACCATCGCGATGCCGGCACCACAGAGGACCGGGATCACGATCTTGGCCGCGCCTGAGTTGAACGTACCGATGTAGGCCACCAGGTCGGTCGTGCTCGCCGCCTCGGTCGCGAGGGCGGTCGCCCGCTCCTGCGTCCACTTGCCGGCCTCGGCCGTGGAGTCATCCTGGTCCGTGTACTTGATCGTCCAGCCGTCAACCTTGCCGCCACGGGCGTCCAGCGCGTACTTGATGGCGTTGACGATCGTGTCCGTCTGGCCCTTCGACGAGCCCTGACGCGGCAGCTCCGACCAGATCTGAACGGTCCCCTTGTCCCCGCCGCCACCACCACTGGTGCCGCACGCGGAGAAGGCGAGCACCGCAACCGCGGCCAGCGCGCCAACCTTCGTGAGCTTCATGCATTCTCCTCCTCAGAACCGATCGCACCGGTTCATTCCGGTTGCGATCCCCGGTCGGCCGACCCGAACCCCGACCCGAAGCCGAAACGGAGGCGGCGGACCGGGCGCCCGATTCCGAGTCCCGAACCCCGCCCATCCCGACTCCGTGGAGGCGGTACGCTCGGGGGACGCGGAAGTGGTGCGCGACGGTCGGCGACTCCGGACCGGCTCAGGCGGCGCGCAGGTTGCCGCCGAAGCGATGTCGTATGATAGGGCTCGGCGCACCGATTGCAACACCGGTCGCCGCGACCCGGGACGGTTTTTCGAGCGAACCTCGCTCGCGCCTCGTGCGGTCAGCGGTGACGGAACGACCACATCGACTCCGATCTGGTCGGTCGCAACGAGGGAGCGCCACCCGATCGAGGTACCAGCGGCGGCGTGGAATACACGGTCCGAGCAGCCCGAATCACTGACATCGACAGGTTCGTCGCGCTCAGCGGCGATCGGATCGGCGCCCGCGGTTCCGGGACGGCCCTGGACGCGGCAGATTTGCTCCGCCAGCTGGTCTACCTCCCCCATGCGAGTGTCCTCGTCGCGGAACGGCGACGGGAGATCGTGGGCGGCGCGGTTCTCGCGATCCGCCCCTCGGTCCAGGCCGGCGGCTACGTCGGCACGATCGATCTCCTCGTCGTCGCACCCAGCGCGGATGCGGACGCGGTGACCGAGGCGCTCCTCGTGGAGATCCTCCGATCGGCTGCCAACAAGGGCTGCGCGTCCATCGAGGCGCCGCGGCCAGACGATCCCGGCGAGCGGATCCGCTGGGAGCATGAGGGCTTTGCAGAGCTCGGTCCGCGCATGGGACGTCCGCTCGCTCCGGCTGGTGCCGGCGGGCGACCCCGTTGATCGCGGCAGGCGACTCGCTCCCCGAGCCGCCGAGCCGCCAGGAATAGGAGACCCAGTGGGCAAGAACGTCGCCGTCTTCGTGGACGTGGCGAACATCTTCTACGCGGCCAAGGCGGCCGGCGTGGACATCGACTACGTCACGCTGCTGAAGTCGGCCTCGGCCGGCCGGGACCTCGTGCGCGCCTACGCTTACACGGGCCTGGATCCGGACAACGAGAACCAGCGCAACTTCCACGACTTCCTGCGCCGGCACGGATACAAGGTCGTCAGCAAGGACATCCGGAAGTACGGCGACGGCAAGGTCAAGGCGAACCTGGACATCGAACTCGTCGTTGACATGATGAAGACGGCCCGCAACCTGGACATCGCGATCGTGATCTCCGGTGACGGCGACTTCGCGCCGGCCATCCGGGCCGTGCAGGAGATGGGCGTCCGGGTGGAAGTCATCTCCTTTCGCGGCAACACGTCGTCAGACCTCATCGAGGTCGCCGACCAGTTCACCGAGATCAGCCAGATCGCGCGGGTCGAGAAGGGCTCCTCGCGTTCCGGCCGCCGCGTGGCCGCCGAGGACGACGAGGACCTGTCGATGACCGAGGTCCCGGACAAGCAGAGCGAGGGCACCGGGGCACGCGGTCGAGCTCGCGGCCGTGGTCGCGCTCGCCCGGTCGAGGCCGAGCCGGTGGTCGCCGCTCCGCGCTCGCGTAGCCGCGCACGGGTGGCCGTTGCTTCGGATGCCCCTGGTCCGGTCGCCGCAGTCTCGAGCGGCATCGGGCTGGTCGCCCTGCCGGGCGAGAAACTGTCCAGGGCGGCGGCCGTTGCGCCGGCGATCGCGCCGGCTCGGGTCGACGACGCTGACGAGGACGCGGACCTCGACGCCGAGGACATCGCGGGCGATGGCACGGAGGCCGGCGATGAGCCGCGTCGCCGGCGCCGCCGACGGGGTGGTCGCGGTCGCGGTCGCGGACGGTCGGAAGGTGGCCTCGTGGGCGGCGACGCCGAGGGTCCGAGCGACGAGGCAGACACGGCTCCTGTCGCGGACGTCGGCTCCGAGGACGAGGATGCAGCGCCGGCGCCCCGGCAGGCGCCGCGTGAGGCACCGGCCAAGCGGCCCGCGCAAACGTTCGGCTCGGTCTGGGACTCCCAGATCGGCATGCCCGCGCCCGGCACGGCCGTCGCGGCTGGCTCCGGTACCGGCCCGATCCTCGATGACGAGGACCTGGACGAGCCGCCGATTCCGGAGTACCTGATCGCCGAGCGGCGACAGGGCAATGTCGGCCGCGGCGGGCCCGTCGGCAGGAGCGGCCCGGGCCGCGGACCGCGGGCCGGCTACTCCAGCGCCGTGGACCGTGAACGATTTGGCGGAGGGCGCGGCAGTCCGAGCCGATTCGCCGAGCCGACGCCGCGCGGTGGCCGAGGCGTCGACCGGCCGCGTGACGACCGGCCGCGTGACGACCGGCCGCGTGGTGACGACCGGCCGCGTGACGACCGGCCGCGTGACGACCGGCCGCGACCGGATCGCGGGATCCCACGACCGCCCCGCTTGGGTTCGAGTGACGAGCCGTGGAGCGAGGTGCCCCCCGAGCTCGAGGCGATGCTCCGCGCCCAGATGGGCAACCGGCCGTCGCGGCCGATCAGGCCCGCGGAGGTTGCCGCTTCTACACCGCCGGTGCCCGACGGCGGTTCGGCGGTGTCGCCCGACGCGCCGCCGGCTCGGGCGCCGCGCGGACGAGGGACCCGAACAGCGGCCCCGAAGGCCGAGGTAGCCGCGCCCACTGCCGACGCCCAGACCCCCAATGCTGCCGCGCCGAAGCGCCGGGCGACTCGCACGGCCGCCCCGAAGGCCGCGGCAGTGCCGGCGGAACCTGCTGCGGAGGCCGCGGCCCCCAAGCGCCGGGCCACCCGCAAGCCGGCACCGGAGGCCGCCTCCGCGGCCGACGCACCGGCGCTTGAAACGGCGTCCCCGAAGCGCCGGGTGACCCGGAAGAAGGCGGACGCCGCCGACGCCTGATCCGGACGAACCCGTGAGCGGCTTCCGGACCCTCGGCCAGCGCGAGGCCGTGGCCGCTGCGCGGGCGATGCTGCTCGCGGGCATTCCTCACGCCGTCGTGCTTGCCGGTCCCGCCGGTGTCGGCAAGACGACGCTCGCCCTGGACATCGCGGCCGCGCTCATGTGCACGGCGGACGACCCGGGAGCGCGGCCGTGCCGCGCCTGCCGCGCCTGCCGGATGGTGGAGCACGGCAACCACCCCGACATCCATCGCCTGGTCCCGCGCGGGCCCGGCGGAGCGATCCCCATCGGCGGCAAGGGGGAGGGCGGTGTCCGGGACCTCGTGCGTGACCTGTCCCTCCTCCCGGTCGAGGGTGGTGCGCGCGTTGCCATCGTGGAGGCGGCCCAGCGCATGACCGACGATGCCCAGTCCGCGTTCCTCAAGACCCTCGAGGAGCCGCCCGCCGGAACCACGATCCTCCTGTGCGCCGACGACGAGGATCGGCTCTTGCCGACCATCCGCTCCCGCTGCGCGCGGATCCGACTCGGCCCGCTCGGTATCCGCGACGTCGAGGCGGTGCTCGTGGCGCGCGGTGACGCCGATGCGCCGACGGCCGCTCGCCTTGCCCGGATCACGGGGGGCCGCCCCGGCCACGCGATTGCCTACGCCCTTGCCCCGAACGCCGCGCCAATCCGCGGCGAGATCACGCGAACGCTGCTGGATCTCCTGGCATCCGGTCCGAGCGCGCGGATCTCGGGCGTCCGGGACCTTGCCGGACGGGCTGCTGATCTCGTTCGTGAGCTGGACGCCGACGAAGAAGGCGCCGAGGTGGCCGCCTCGAGCGACGAGCCGGTCGCCCGGATCGCGGCGTCCGAGCGACGACGTGGCGCTCTGGCCCTCGTCGCCATCTGGCGCTCCGTTCTGCGTGATCTCGCCCTCGTGGGTCGCGATGCCACCGCCTCGGTCCGCGAGCTCGACCTTGTCGATGACCTTCGAGCCGCTGCGGCGCGCCTCGGTGGCGATCGGCCCGGTGCGTTCCTCCACGAGCTGGATATCGCCGGGGAGCGGCTTGAGGGCAACGTCAGCCCCGAGCTGGTGCTTGACGTGCTCGCGTTGCACTGGACCGCTGAGGCGCGCGTCGCGTGACCGGCGCGGTTCCCGCCTCCGCCTCGCCCCGCCGCCTCGACGCTGTCGTGCGCGGCCGGGTACAGGGAGTGGGCTACCGCGTCTTCGTCGTCCGGGCTGCGCTCGACCTCGGGCTCACTGGGTGGGTCGCGAACCTCCCTGACGGGGCGGTCCGATGCGTCGCCGAGGGCTCGCTGCCGGCGCTGGAGGCGTTCGCCGTCCGGCTGCGGGCCGGCCCCGCGGCGGCGGCAGTCACGACCGTCCTCATGGCGTGGCCCCGCCCCACGGGCGAGTTTCGCGATTTCTCGCTGCGGGCCGGTGGGCACTCAGGCGACTGAGTCCCCCTCGACGGGTGCCGCCCACGCCTCAGGGAAGGCTGGCAATGAGCCCTCCATCGATGGCGGTGAACGTCCCCGTCTGGTAGGCAGCGGACTCTGATGCGAGCCACGCGACGTAGCCGGCGAACTCCCTCGGCTCGCCGTAGCGGCCGGCCGGGATCGTCGCCAGGTTGCCCTCACGAACGGCCTCCAGCGTTCGGCCGGTCCGTTCCGCCGTGGCCCGGTCCAGCTGGTCGATCCGCCGCGTCGCATGCCGCCCGGGCAGTGCGCCGTTGACGGTGACCCCGTCCGCCGCGACGACCTTCGAGACTGTCTTCAGCCAGGCGACGAGCGCGCTCCGCCCCGCGTTCGAGTACGCAAGTTCCGTGATCGGCTGGCGCACGCCCCACGAACCGACCGCCACGATGCGGCCCCAGCGCCGCTCCCGCATACCCGGCAACAGCGCGGTCGCGAGTGCGATCGGGGAGACGGTGAGGATCTGGAGCGCGGCGGCCCAGCCCGCTGCGTCGGTTGCCGCAGGGTCCACCTGCGCTGGGCCGCCCGCGTTCAGGACGAGGATGTCGACGCCGCCCAGCGCCGAGGTAGCCGCCGCCGCGAGCGCTTCCGGGGCGGCCGGATCGGCCATGTCCGCCGGGAGGACGGAGACCCGGATTCCGAACCGCTCCCGCAGGTCCGCCGCAACGCTCTCGAGGCCCTGCGCATCACGGGCCGAGATCGCGAGATCGCAGCCCTCGGCGGCGAGGGCCTCGGCGATGGCCAGCCCCAGGCCGCTCGATGCTCCGCCGACCAGGGCCCGCCGGCCGCGTATTCCGAGATCCACGCGCTCCACTCCTCGATTGACCGTGCTCCGGTGCCCTGAGGGTACAGCCCGCCGCGCCAGGATCTCTCCAAGCCGCCCGCCGCCCTAATGGCGCCGGGCCAATGGGACCAGCGGGCTATTCCCCATGGCCTGAACGGGAGCGATAGTTGGGGCGTGGAAGGCACTTCCATCGCCCACGAGCTGCCCGAGCTGTATCGAGCCGTCCTGGAGCGCATCGCCGTCCTCGAGCGGACCGGCCACCGCCGGAGCGCCGAGCTGATTCGTCGCGAGGCGATCCAGGCGTACTCGCGTGCCTGGGATGACACTGCCTTCCACCGCATCGACCAGCTCCGGATCCGCGCAGAGCGCCTCATGACCGGCGTGGGACAGGCCGCCGCGAGCAATCCGGCCCCTGCCGCTGCTGCCGCTGCTGGCGGACCGCACCCCGCCTGACCCGGCGGTTCCGCGAGCCGCCGCGGCGCCCACGATCCGCCCGCCCGGCGCGCCCGCCCCGTGGCGACCCGCGTACCCTGTCGCGATGACCGATGTCACCGGCCTCGTCGAACGTGTCGTGGCCGCCCTCGACCGACTTGCGTCGCTGGGCGAGACCGTAGCGGATGAGCAGATCTACGTTCGTGACCTCGCGCTGGTCTGGACTGCTCGTCTGCGGTCCGTGGCGGCGGAGGTGACCACGCGGGCCGATGCCGGCCTGGCCGCAGGCGGCGCGACCCTTCCGAGCGGCGAACTCGAGACTGCCCTCGGCGCGATGATCGCGGAGGCGGACCGGATCGCGGACCCGCATCGCGCGATCGACTGGCTGTCGACCCTGCCCCAGACCACCCTCGTCGCTCTCGGCGAGGTCGCCTGGTGAGGTTCCAGGACGCGGCGAAAGACGCCCGCGCTGTCGTCTACGCGGGAATCCAGGGCGACCCGCTCGTCGCGCGCGCGGCCGATCTCCTGGCCGACGCGACCGCCGGCCAGCGCGTTCTCGCTCGAGCGGTGATGAACGGCGAGACCATTGACGCCGAGATCTGGCGGAAGATGTTTCCGACGCTCTTCGGGACCAGCGCGCCGCCATCTGGCTCCGCGGAACGGGATCGCTCCGAGGCGTTGCTCGAGGCTTCGCTCGGGGTGGCCGGGCGAGGCGAACTGGTTCGGAGCCAGTTCCGCGGCGCCATCGTGGAGGCCGTCACCGAGCGACTGCTCGCGCGCCGCGTCGGGCCACAGGCCCTCCGGCGGGAGCGGCGGATCCTGTTCGACGGCGTGCCGGCCGAGATCCATCCCTACGACGTGACGGTCGAGTCGGACGGGGCCGCCGAGGCCTATGACTGCAAGTGGGGCGCGCGCGGCATCTCCGCCGACGTGCTGCACCAGCTCGATGACGCGCGTGCTCACGCCGCTGAGGAAGGTGCGCGCCTGCTCCCGGTCCTCGTCGTCTTTGATGCCCGCCGCTCGTGCGAGGTCCGGCTGGCTCGCCAGACCGCGCCGCGGACCGGCACGCGCCTGGTGAGCCTCGAGACCCTTGATCGCCTCGCCGGCCGTCGCGCGGAGGCCACGGCGTGACCCTGGACCCGGGGATGACCGGGCGTCCGGATCGGCCGGTCGAAGGGATCGACAACGGCTACCTCGCCGCGTATCGGGTTCGCTTCGACGAGGCCGGCGCCGACGGTCGGCTGCGCACCTCGGCCCTCCTTCGCTACGCCCAGGACATCGCCTGGCGGCACTCCGAGGATCTTGGCTTCGACCGGACCTGGTACACCGAGAAGGGCCGCTGGTGGGTGGT
>JACVXW010000087.1 GCA_015661135.1 Chloroflexota bacterium | reverse complement strand
TTGCCGGCGATCGGCGCGGCACGTTCCGCGCCTCGCCCGCCGTGCTCGACGACGACGGCGATGACGACCTGTGGATCCTCCGCCGGCGCAAACCCGATGAACCACGAGTTCGGCTCGCCCCTGCCGCCGAGCTCGGCCGTGCCCGACTTGCCGGCGACCGTCAGGCCCCGTACCTGCGCGCCCTTGGTGTACGCGCGTCCTAGCTTGCCCTGGACCGCCTGGGTCATCGCCACGACGATCTCGTCGGCGATGGAAGCCGGCAGAACGCGGCGCCACTCCTCCGGCGGGACGGTTTGCGTGCCGCCACGGCCGGTGAACGCCTGGACGAGGTGCGGGCGCATGAGCACACCGCCGTTGGCGACGGTCGCCGCCACAAGGGCCATCTGGAGCGGCGTGACCACCGTTTCCGCCTGCCCGTAGGCCGCATTCGCGAGCTCCACGTCGTCCACGAAGCCGCCGGGTGCGGAGCCTCCGCCGCTCGTGACCTGGGAGACGGCGGTGGGAAGGTCGAACGGCAGCGCACCCCCGAACCCGAGCCGCCCGGCCCACTCCACGAGCGTGTCGCCGCCCGTCTCGAGGCCGGCCAGCGCATACCACAGGTTGCACGAGACCTCCGTCGCGCCGAGGAAATCGAGGGCCTCGTCCCCGGTCTTCGGGTGATGGCCATCGCGGACCCGGAAACCGCCGACGAGGAGCCCCTTGGCCTCGGCCGGCGGCTGCGCCGCAAACGTCGTCCCCGTGTCCACCGCCCCGGACCCGAGTGCGGCGATCGCGGTCACGATCTTGAACACGGAACCGGGCACGTAGCGCCCCTGTGTCGCCCGCGGCAGGAACGGCTCCCGCGCGTCGCCGGCCAGCGCGCTGAATGCCGTCTCCGCCGTCACAGCGTTGGCGATCGCCGAGGCGTCGAAGATCGGGGTGGAGGCGAGGACGAGGACCTCGCCGGTCCGGGGGTTCAGCATGACGACGGCACCTGTGTCGTCACCGAGGGCCGTAACCGCTGCCTGCTGGAGCGTCGCTGCAAGGGTGGTCCGGATCCCCTGCGGGTCGGACGGGTCGGACCGGAACTTGCGAAGCAGGTCCTGGACCGCGTCGCGGGAAGTGACACCACTGATCTCGGCGTCGTAGGCGCGCTCCAGTCCGGCCGTCCCGTACAGCCGCGACGCGTAGCCGACGACACCGGAGATCGAGCGCGACAGGTACTTCCGGTAGGGCTCGCCGTTCCCGTCGAGGACGTTCCAGGCCAGCTCCTCTCCGTCGCGATCGGTGATCACGCCCCGAATGGCGTTTCGTCCGGCTGCGATCACCGCGGCGTCGTCCGGCGACGACGAGAGGTCTGACGCACGCCAGACCTGCCAGTAGCCGGCTCCGACCGCCAGGCCGCTGAAGGCCAGGGACAGGACGACCCCCACCCGGCCAAGGGTGCCACCGATCCCGGGCCGCCGGGTCGCAGCCCGTGGCGAGTTGCTCGAGGCGGTGCCGCCGACGCTCACGCCGCGCCCCGGTCCAGCAGACCCCGAAGGCCGCGGGCGGGCGGCGAAGGTGCCGGCAGCTCCGCGCCGCGGTCGGAGAGCGCGATGAGGAGTCCCACCACGAGGCCGTTCGTGAGCAGCGACGAGCCGCCGTAGCTGATGAACGGCAGGGTGATGCCGGTGAGGGGGATCAGCTTCAGGTTGCCGGCCGCGATGATGAACGCCTGGACGCCGATCACGAGGCTAAGCCCAGCCGCCAGGATGGCCCGGAAGTCGTCCGCGGCGGAGGCCGCGATCCGAAGGCCGCGCTCGATCACGACGAGGTAGAGCCCGAGGATCGCGAGGACACCGATCAGCCCCAGCTCCTCGCCCAGGGCCGCGAGCGGAAAGTCCGTGTGGAGGGCGGGAATCCCGCCCGGCGGAAGGCCCCCGACGGCAGGCAGGCCCGCGCCGAGCCCGGTGCCCAGGATCCCGCCGCGGCCGAAAGCGTGGAGGGCCTGCACCACCTGGTAACCGGCACCGGAGGCAGACGCGAACGGGTCGATCCAGATATCCACCCGCGTCCGAACGTGGGGCACGACCTCATAGAGGACGGCACCGGCGGCGATGAAGGCCATGAGGCCCAGGACGACGAACGATGCGCGGCCCGTGGCGATGTAAAGGAGGAGCAGGAAGACGGCGAAGAAGAGGAGGGCCGCGCCGAGATCCCGCTGGATCACGACGATCGAAAGCGCGATCGCCCACATGGCGACCATGGGGGCGAGGTACGGCAGTGGCGGCAGGTGAAGGGGTCCAAGCCGCGTGCTCTGCTCCACGAGAAGCGTCCGGTTCTCGGACAGGTACCCGGCCAGGAACACGACGAGGATCACCTTGAGGAGCTCGGACGGTTGCCCCGCGAGCGGCCCGATCGCGAGGGTTAGCCGCTGCCCGTTCACCTCCCGGCCGAGGATGAAGGTCAGCAGCAGGAGGCCGATCCCGAACGCGGCCCAGGTGTACTTGTAGCGACGAAGCCAGGCGTCGTTGCGGGCGAGCGCCGAGACCGCTGTGATGATCGCGATCGAGCCAACGAGCCAGACCAGTTGGGTCGTGCCCAGCCCGAGGCCACCTGCCAGGCCCTGCGGCAGTCGCACCATCAGGAGCAGGCTGATCCCGCCGAGCAGGCCGACGGTCGGCAGCAGGATCTGGTCCGTCCGCCTCCCGGCCGCCACGAGCACGAAGTGGGCTGCCACGAGCGCGGCCAGGTACACGCCGAGCGCGGCGCCCACGTTCGGTCCCCCGGCCGTGCCTTCGACACCCGCGATCACCACGGGGCTCAAGCGCCGGGTGGCATCCAGCGAGAAAGCGCCTGCGAGGAGGGTAACAGCGGCAACCGCGAGCAGTCCGAGCTCGCGACGCCGGGCCCGAGGCCTGAATCGCCGACCCGTCGGGAGCATCATCGGCGCGAGCGCTCAAGGCGAAGGCGGACGTTGCCCAACTGGAGTTCGTCCCCAAACGCCGCCGGAGCAATGCCGTCGACTGCGGCCCCGTTCAGGTACGTCCCGTTCGTCGACCCCAGGTCCTCGACGTACCACGTGCGGCCCCGGAACGTGAGGACCGCGTGCGTACCGGAGGCAAACTCGTCATCGATCACGATCGTGTTGTTGACGTCCCGCCCGAGTGTCGTGACGGCGTCGAGCGAGAAGGCGGAACCCTCGGCGGGCTCTCCGCCCGGCGAGGCGACGACGAACAAGCGCCCGAGCTCCGAGCCGGGCTCGCGAGCGGCCGCCCGGAGGTCTCGCAGGAGCACGCGGACCACCGCCCACAGGAATGCGTAGAGGAGCGCGAGGAAGAGCAGCCGGAGCAGCCAGATCGACAGAACCAGCCCGTCCACGGTCAGCCTCGATCCGACGTGCGTGGCGAGGGGCTCGCCGGACCCCCAGTCGGGACACCGGACACCGTCAGGAGCGTCTCCCCGATCTCGATCCGGTCATCCTGTCCGACAGCGACCTCGCGCACGGTACGTCCATTGACCCGCGTCCCGTTGGTCGATTCGAGGTCCGTAAGGACGAGGACGCCGCCGCGGCTGGTCAGTCGGGCGTGGTGGCGCGACGCGCGCGGATCGGCGAGCACCAGGTCGTTCGAGGCGTCACGCCCGACCGTAAGCGTGCCGCCCAAGATCTCGACGGTCCGAGGACCTCGCCGGGGCTCGCTGACGTGGAGCTCGGTCCGCGGCCCTCTCGGTCCAGGGACCTCGAACACGCGAGTGCGTGCGATCTCGTGGGGCGCCTCATCATCACGGGCGCCTCCGGCCCGTTCGGAGAAGCGGGCCTCGACATCGATCTCCCCCGGATGCCCGCCGACATCCGCCATCACCGCGACACGAGGACGGGCGGCAAGGATGTAACCGCGTCGCCGGGCGAACTCGAGCGCACCGGACGCCAGGGCCACCGGGAGGTCGTCCACGGAACCGCTCCCCGAGACGGTGGCGAGATCCGCCGGGTGCAACCGGATGGTGAAACGATCCGGGGCGAACATCCGGCCCGTCTCGACGCGCCGTCCCGCCTCCATCGCGCGTTGCATTCGATGCTCGATCTGGACGGGATGAACGCGAGCGCGAAAGAACCGGGCACTCGGCCGCTCGAACAGGCGCTCCAAGAAGCGCTCCACGGCCACCAAGGGTCGCATCGGAGGCAGCCTACCAGAGGGGGAGGACGACCCTCCCCGGTACCCCTGACGCGGGAACGGCGGGACCTGCGGTGATGGGATCCCGACAGATCGTGGGCTATACTCTCGACCCGCCGAACGGGCAGACGGCCCGAGCGGGAGATCGTCGTCCGGGGGCTCATGACCGAGATCCTTACCGAATCGTTCTGCGAACGATGCGGTACGCGCTACACCTTCGAGTCGGTCGCGCCGCGGCAACGTCGCCTGGGCGGCATGCGGGTCCTCGGCCGCGGCCTGAAGAACTTCGTCCTTTCGGACAACGCCTCGCTGGACGAGTCCTTCGCCTCGGCGCGCTCCGACGCTGATCGCGAGGCGTCGGCCCACCAGCTGGATGCCTTCCACCAGACGTTCAACTTCTGCATGTCCTGCCGCCAGTACACGTGCAGCAATTGCTGGAACAGGGCAGACGCCCGGTGTCTGTCGTGCGCGCCGATCGCCGCGCCGGACGTCCTCCAGATCCCGGTCGCCGAGCTGGATCCGGAACGGCTCCTTCGCTTCGTGGCCGCGCCGGCCGCCGAGGTCGTGCCATCGGCGGCTACTGACGCCGCCCCGGCGGTACCAGCCTGGCCGGCCGAAGACGCCGCGGAGGCCGCGGTCGAGGTCGAACCGGTGGCCCAGGTCGAGGCCGAGGTCCAAGCCGGGGCCGAGGTCGAGGCCGACGTCCAGGTCGAGGCCGAGGCGGTCGCCGAGGCCGGAGGCGTCTTCGGACTCGAGCCCGGAGCCAGCCTGGATGACGCCATAGCTGCGTACGAGGCATCGTTCGACGAGGAGGGCAGGGCTGCCGGTCCCGGGATCGACGTCGTCGCCCAGCCGGCATGGCCCGGACCGGTCCTCGAGGAGCCGCCCGCCGCAGAAGTCGCGGCACCGCTCGAGCCCGCAGATGCCGTTCGCGCCGTCGATATCGTGGCCGTCCCTCCGCCCGAGGTCGAGCCGGAGGTCGCCCCGGCTATCGGGGCGGCCGCTCCGGAGCCTGTCGCTCCCCCGCCGGCGGCTCCAGCGCCATCACCATCGGACGGCCCGTCGGCGACTCCGCAGTGGCCGGTCGGTCCGCGCTGGCCCACCGGCGCGCCGTCGCGCCAGGCACCGGCCACGCCGGCACCACCGCCCGCCGGGGATGCGCTCACAGCGATCATGGCCCGGAAGGCCTCGGACGCGATGTGGGCTGTCTCGAGCGCGGACCTCGTCCAGGCGCCGCTCCTGCCGCAATCCCAGCCAGTCGCAGCCGTCCAGCCGTGCATCAACTGCGGCATCTCGCTGTCGGGAAGCGCCCGGTTCTGTCGGCGCTGCGGAACACCCCAGGGGGCCTGACCAGCCCGTCGTGAAGCGTCGATCAGACCGGACCGTCCGCCATCCACCCGGCCAGGTAGATCGACCCTCCTCAGCGGC
>JACVXW010000086.1 GCA_015661135.1 Chloroflexota bacterium | reverse complement strand
AGCCCGCGCCGGCCCGCGGCAAGGCAGGCCGCCAGGGCCTCGGCGTAGATCGCCGTCTTGCCCCCGCCGGTGACCCCGTCGAGGAGGAGCGGTGTCGGATCGCCGGTTGCGATCGCAAGCCCGATCGCCTCAACGGCCGCGGCCTGTTCCGCGCTCAGGAAGGACCCCGGCGGCCGCGTGCCGCGGAGCCCGGGAACTCGATCGGCGAGTGGCCGGCGCGGTGCCTCGACCACCTCCACGGTCGCCAGCCCGCGCTTCACGAGCGCGCCGAGGACCGCGGTTCCGTGCAGCACCCCGAGGGCGGAACTCGGAATGCCGGCCGACCCGGCTGCGGCCAACTCGTCAAGCGCCGCGCGCTGGCGCGGCCCCAGCCGGAGCAGGTTCGGGGCGGACGCGCCCGTGCCACCCGCGAAGTGCGCGATGCGGATGTAGCGCGGCGCTGCCCCAGCGTCGAGCAGTGACCAGTCGAGATCGACGAGACCGGCAGTCTCGAGAGTGCGCAGCCGGCGGAGGAGCGCCGGGCGTCCCTCGGGCGCCGTGAGGCGCCGCACGACGCGGGGACCGTCATCCAGCAAGGCGAGGATCGCGGCGTCCTCCGGATCGGCCAAGCTCCCGTCGCGATCGGCCCCTTCGAGTCCATCGAGCGAGTCGTGGCCGCGGGATGAATGGGGACGCCGCTCCGCCACGAGCTCGAGGCGCTCGAGGAGGCCGGGTGGGAGCATGGCCCGCAGGACGATCGCGGGCGGCGCCAGATAGTGGCCGGTGATCCAGGCGGCCAGTCGCATGGAGAGTTCCGGGAGCAGCGGGCCGTCGCCACGGACGCGGTCCACGAGCGGCTTCGTGGCGACTCCCGGCGCGGCCAGACCTGGGCCCAGGACGATGCCGAGCGCCTGTCGCCGGCCGAACTCGACAAGGACCGCCTCGCCGGCGACGATCGGTTCGAGGCGGTCCGGGACGCGATAGGTGAACGATTGGGCGCCCGCTGCACCGGCGGCGTCGATTGCCACGGCGACGAGTCGGCCGCCGGGCGCATCGTCCAGTGCCATTCCGAGGTCCGGCCGCTCCGTTGCCGCGTCCACGCTCGTTTCTCGGTGGGGCCGGTCAGACCCGCGTCCGACGGTCCGGGTTCGCGGCCTTCTCGGCGAGGATGATGTCGTGGATGCGGCGAGCCGTCCGCTCGATCTGCCCGGTTTCGTTCACCACGACGTGGTCGTAGTCATCCTGGCGGGCCAGCTCGAGCGCCGCGTTGCGCTGCCGGATGTCCAGTTCGTCGGCGGACTCCGTCGCTCGCGACTGCAGGCGCTGGAAGAGGTCTTCGAGCGACGGCGGCACCAGGAAGATGAGCAACGCCTCGGGGACGGTCTGCTTCACGACCGCCGCGCCCTGGACGTCGATCTTCAGGATGACGTCGTGGCCTGCCCCGAGAGCAGCCCGGACGTCCGAACGGGGCGTCCCGTACCAGTTCTCGTGGACCTCGCTTGCCTCGAGCAGCTCGCCCTCGTCCCGCAGGGCGGTGAACTCGGCCGTGGAGAGGAAGCGGTAGTGGACCCCGTCGCGTTCGTACGACCGGCGTGGGCGTGTCGTGCAGGTCACGACGTAGTGATAGTCCGGGTCCCGGGGGACGCGGCGCAGTTCCTCGATCACGCTGTCCTTGCCCACACCCGACGGGCCCGAAACGATCACGAGGAGGGCGCCCGGGGCGCCGGGCACGGGCGCGCTCACCGTTCGGCCCGCCGGAGGCCGGCAAGGACGATCTCCAGCGCGCCCGGTAGCGGCGACTCGGCCCGGATGAGGTCGCCGCGCGACGGCGAGGTCAGTTCCAGCCGCCACGCGTGAAGGAACATCCTTGCCAGGCCCTCCGGACCACGCCTTGAGGTGCCGGTCCCGTACACCGGATCGCCCGCGACCGCGTGACCGATGGCGTCCAGGTGGACGCGGATCTGATGGGTCCGGCCAGTCACGAGGTCCAGGTCCAGGAGCGTCCAGCCGTTGAACCGCTCGGTCACGCGGTAGCCGGTTGTGGCCGGCCGGCCGGCCGCGACGACGGCCATCCGGACACGATGCTTCGGGTCGCGCCCGATGGGGGCCTCGATCCGTCCGACCGCCGCCGCCACGGATCCCTGGACCAGCGCGACGTAGGTTTTCTTGATCCGGTGGGCCTTGAGCTGGGCCATCAGCGAGTGCTGCGCCAGGTCCGTCTTCGCGACCATCAGCAGGCCGCTCGTGTCCCGGTCCAGCCGATGGACGATGCCCGGTCGGCGGACGCCGGCAATCCCGCCGTACGCCTCGGGTCCACCTCGCCCGAGGAGGGCGTTCACCAGCGTGCCGTCGGCGTGGCCCGGGGCGGGATGGACCACCAGCCCGGCGGGCTTGTCGACGATGAGGAGGTCCTCGTCCTCATGGATCACCTGGACCTCGATCTCCGGCTGCGGCACAGGGTCCGCCGCCACGGGCTCCGGCACGTCCAGGCGCAGCTCACTGCCGGCCTCGACCAGGTAATTGGCCTTGAGCGTTCGATTGCCGGTGACCAGGCGCCCGTCCGCGATGAGCTTCTGGACGTGGCTCCGGGACATGCCAGTGCGGTCCGCGACGAAGCGATCCACGCGGGTCGGCGGCGCGTCCATCGGCACGGTCAGGATGCGCACGCCGGGACGGCTCGGGGCGCCGTCAGGTGTCATGTCCATGTCCCGCGAGGGACGGCCGGAGGGCCGTCAGGATGAGCAGCAGGATCGCCGCAGTGATGCACGCGTCGGCGACGTTGAAGGTGTAGAAGCGGAGCGTCCCGATCCCGCCGTCCACGAAGTCCACGACGTATCCGAGTCGGATCCGGTCCGTTGCGTTGCCGATGGCACCCCCGAGCAGGAGGCCGAGCGTCAGGGTCATGTACCGGCTGCGACCCGAACGGGCGTGGTAGACGACGATCAGCGCCATGACGCCCAGCGAGAGGAGGGCGAACAGGACCGCCTGCCCGCGGAACAGGCCGAACAACGCCCCGTTGTTCTGGGTGTAGACCAGTCGGAGGTAGTCGCCCAGGACCTGGAGCACCCGGCCGGTCGCGAGGGCCTCGGCGATCCAGGACTTGGTCAGCTGGTCGATCACGACGATCGCTCCAACGAGCAGCGCGAACGGCACCCACAGGGGCCGGCCGGCCGCGGCGTCATTCACGCTCCGGATCCCCCCGCAGCCGGATCGCCGGTGCGGCGGAGAGTGATCCGCGCGGGTCCGGCCTCCAGGCTCACGCTCGCGACGGCGAGATCTGCTCCATCCAGATCGGGCACCAGGCGGGCGAGCGTATCCGCCGCGACCGCGCCGAGGTGGGCCGCTACGGACGGCTCGAGACCATCCACCCGCAGCTCGATCTCGTCGTCGAGCTCGAGCGCGGCAGCCTTCCGGAGGTCCTGGACGGCGCGTTGCAGCTCGCGCGCGTCGCCCTCGGCCCGCAGGGCCGGCGTCAGCTCCGTGTCGATCACGACCACCAGGCCGTCATCGTGGGCGACCGCGGTGCCGGGCCGCGGCGTGGCCAGGATCTCGACCTCGTCCGGCGCCAGGACTACCCCCGCCAGCGCGACCGAGCCGTCGGCGTGGATCTCGACCGCCCCGTCGCGGGCCGCCGCCATCACCGCCGGGATCGCCGCTCCGAGCCGCCGCCCCACCTTCGGGAGGAGGACCTTGACCCGCCGCTCGACGAGGCTCGATTCGTCGCCGATGATCTCGACGATCTTGACGTTGACCTCGTCGGCGATGAGCGACCGGATGGCGTCGATCTCGGGCAGGTCCGCGCCGGGAAGGGCGAGCCACAGTCGAGCCAGCGGCTGCCTGACCTTGAGCCCCGCCGATCCGCGCAGCGTCCGCACCAGGTCCACCGATCGGCGAGCGAGGTCCATCGCCGCTTCCAGGGCATCGTCCCGCAGCGGCGCGAGCTCGGCCGTGGGGAACCGGGTCAGGTGGACGGAGTCGGGGCCCGTCGCCCCCTCGCCCGCCACGAGGTTGCCGTACATCGACTCGGACATGAACGGCAGGATCGGCGCCACTATCCGGGCGACCGCGCCCAGGGCCATGTGCAGCGTGGCAAAGGCGGACGCCCGGTCCGCACCGGTACCCCGTGAGAAGCGTCGTCGCGAGAGCCGCAGGTACCAGGTGGAGAGGTCCTCGATCCAGGTGTCGATCAGGCGCGTCGCCGCCATCGCGTCATAGTCGCGGAGCCGCTCTTCGACGCCAGCCGCGAGGACCGCGGTCCGCGACAGGATCCAGCGATCCATCGGCGGTCGCTCGGCCGGCGGCCGGTCGGCCGCACTCGCGGACCAGCCGGTGAGCCGGGCGTAGGTCACGAAAAACGCGTAGACGTTCCACAGGATCAGGAGCCGGCGGCGAGCCTCGTCCGCGGCGTGCCAGCCGAAGTTGATGTTGTCCTCCGGGCGGGCCGCCATGTACAGCCAGCGCATGACGTCCACGCCCATCCGCTCGGCGGCCTCGTCGAACTCGATCGCATTGCCCCAGCTCTTGTGCATCGGCCGGCCGTCCTCGCCGAACAGCGTCGCGTAGCCGAAGATCGTCCGGAACGGCGGCTCACGGCGGAGCACGGTCGACATCGCGAGCATGGCGTAGAACCAGTTCCGGAACTGGCCGGGGAAGCTCTCGGTGATGAAGTCGGCCGGGAACCACTGGGCCCAGAAGTCGGGCTCCTCGCGGTAATGGAGCGTGGAGAACGGCACGATCCCGGCATCCAGCCACGGGTTGCCGACGTCGGGAATCCGCGAAGTGGGCGCCCCGCAAGCGCCGCAGGCGATGACGACCTCGTCGATGTACGGACGGTGCGGGGTGTGACCCTCAAAGCGATCCCAGCCGTCCACAGCCCGCGTGCGAAGCTCATCGCGGCCGCCCAGGACGTCAACGCTTCCGCACGCCTTGCACTCATAGATCGGCAGCGCCAGGCCCCAGTAGCGCTTCTTGCTGATCATCCAGTCGTGCATGTTCAGGAGCCAGTCCAGCTCCCGTTCGTAGCCGAACCCGGGGATCCACCGGATCTGGTCCACGACCTCCATGATCTGGTAGCGCAGGCTCGCATCCACCTGCTCCCTCGTCAGCTCGGCGCGCGGCCGGTCGTAGACCTCACCCATGCTGATGAACCACTCGTCCACCAGCCGGAAGACCAGCGCCGTGCCGCAGCGCCAGCAGTGCGGGTAGCGGTGGCGGTACGTCTCGAGCCGCTGGAATCGCCCTTCTCGCCGGAGGTGCTCCACGATCGGGTAGGCCACGTCGCGGACGTCCCGGCCGGTCAGGAACCCGAAGCCGTCGATGAAGATCCCCGACTCGTCCAGCGGGGCCACGATCGGCAGCCCCAGGGACTTGCCGAGGGCGAAGTCCTCCGCGCCGCAGCCGGGCGCGATGTGGACGATGCCGGTCCCCTCCTCTTCCCCGACCTCGGTCCAGGCAACCACGCGATGCTCGTAGGCGACTTCGGGCACGTCTCGCGTGCCCTTCGCGAAGGCGGCCTCGACCGCTGGCAGATCGTCGAACGGTCCCGCGTAGCGCCACCCGACCAGGTCCGATCCCGGGCGCTCCTCGAGGAC
>JACVXW010000085.1 GCA_015661135.1 Chloroflexota bacterium | reverse complement strand
ACCTGGAGAAGTTCGCCGTCCTCTCGGATCCCGCGGCGACGAGCGAACTGTGTGGATTCTGGGCCGCCCGCCATCGGGACGCCGACGGCGCGCCGCGCGTGGATCTCGTGGCCGGCCCGACGACCGGCGGCGTCATCCTGGCCTTCGAGACCGGCCGCCAGCTGGGCACGCCCGCGATCTTCGCCGAGGAGTCGACTGGTCCGGACGGCGCCTCGCGCCGTGCGTTCCGTCGGGGCTTTGTCATTCGCCCCGGTCAACGGGTGCTCCTCGTCGACGACATCCTCACGACCGGCGGGTCGCTCCTGGCCATGCTGCCGGCGGTCGAGGCGATGGGCGGCGTCGTGGTCGAGTGCGCCGTGCTGGTGGACCGATCCGGCGGGATGCAGACGCTGACGTCGCCCGCGACGGGCCGGGTCTATCCGCTCCGCGCCCTGTGGGCGATGGACCTGCCGACCTTCGAGCCCGGGGCGGCCGAGTGCCGGAGGTGCGCGGCCGGAATGCCGCTCCACGCGCCCGGGAGCGCCGGCATCGGCGCGCCATGAGGCTGCCAGCCGGCCGCCTCGCGCTGCGGCTCGACCCCATCAGGATCATGGTCCTCGCCGTCTCGATCGTCAGCGGCTGTGGGAGCGGCACGGTCGCGACCGCGACGTCGGGGCCGATCTCCCCGGCCCCCCCACCGAACGCTCCGATCGAGGGCGTCATCGTCCACGTCGAATCGACAGGCCTCGACAGCGTCACCGGGTTCACCCTCCGGACCGCCGACGGATCCCTGCTCGAGTTCCGCATCGGTCAGCTGGCGACCGGGGCCGAGTTCCCACCCGGCCACCTGACGGAGCACCAGGCAACCGCCGAGCCGGTTCGGATCACGTACGTCAAGGACGGTGAGACCCTCGTGGCCACCGGGATCGAGGATGCCGGCGGCTGATCCCCGGCTTTCGACGAGGCGTCGCGCCTACTTGACGGTGCTCACCGCGGCCAGCAGCTCATCCGCACCCACCACGCCCTCGAACGACGCGGTCACGATCCCGGCGCGGTCCACCACGAAGACCCACGGCTCCGAGAGGAGCCCCCACTCGAAGACCGACTCGGCGGGGATGAGGGCGCCGCCGGCGTCCTGAACCGGTTGGAGCGCGCCGTCGAGGAACGTCAACTCGTACGGTTCGACATGGATGAACCGGACGCTCGGGAATTCGCCCACGAGCGGTTTCACCCGGTCCAGCGTGGGGCCGCACTGCGCCGACGCGCAGAACTTCGGCGTGGCGAAGATCAGGACGAACGGTTCATGCGCGGCGAGCGCCCCCTTGACAGATTGCTCATAGAGGGCCGGGTCCGGGTGCGGATCTGTTGACAGCCTTGCCAGATCGCCTTTCACGGACGCCCCCGTCGGAGTGTCCGAGGCCGGAGCCGGATCGCCGACCCTTACGACCGGCGAGCTCGTGGCCACCTCGAACCGCATCCGGATGGTCTCCGGCGCCCCGCCGGCAACGGCCGTCGTGAACTCCGCGCCCCATTCGCCGGCCTCGGGGAATGTCACCTGTGCGACGTAGAACCCGCGCTCGTTCTCGATTCCCCAGACGAACGTTCCGGCAGCGGTTTGGACGGCCGCGCCAGCATCTCGGCCAAGGCTGAAGAGTGAGACCGACGCCGTCCGGTCCGGACTCCCGACCGGCCGGTTGTCGGCGTCGAGGAATGTGAAGAGGAGGCGGTTTTCATCGCACGTGAGGCTGCCGCTGCTGTTCACGATCACGGGGAAGACACTCGGCTCCGTGGCCGCGGAGCTCCAGCCTGGCACCTGCGCGGGTGGCGGGGGGGCGGCCGGACAGCCCGTGCCGGCGGCGGCGCTTCCACTCGGTCCGGGCGTTCCCGCTGGAGCGTTCGTTCCCGAGGCGGCCGGGCCGCCCGAGCATCCGGCGAGGACCAGGAGGAGGGCAGCCGCGGACAGGGGACGGGCGCGCATCGCCGTGAGGGTAGCCCGCTGGCACGAACCGCGCTCCGGCGGCGAAGGCCACCCCGGGGGGCCCTGGGCGCGGCGGCTAGAATGCGTTGGTCGCCCCGGCAGTCATGCCCAGTGCCGTGCCGCCCCGGTTGCGTCCGCCCAGGAGTCCAGTGACCCGTTTCCAGCGCCTCACCGCCGCGACCGTGACGACGACATTCCTGCTCATCGCGATTGGCGCCGTCGTCCGGGCCACCGGCTCGGGTCTCTCCTGCCCCACGTGGCCGGGCTGTTTCCCGGGTCAGTTCCTGCCAGGCCTGGATGCCGACTATCACGTCTGGATCGAGTGGATCCATCGAACGGTGGCGGTCCTCATCGGGTTGCTCATCCTCGCGATGCTGGCGGCGGCAGTGCGGGACCATCGGGATCGCCCGGCCATCATTCGCGGGTCCGGCCTGGCCCTCGCGCTCGTGATCTTCCAGGGTTGGCTCGGCCGCGAAACCGTTCGACTCGGAAACTCAGGCGAGAGCGTGACGGCGCACCTTGCCTCGGCGATGGCGCTGTTCGGGCTTCTCATCTACCTTCACCTCCGGTCCCGCTACCCAGTACGGATCACGGGGCCGGGCGGGAGCCAGCGCTTCACGCTGGTCGCCGCCTTCGCGGCCGCGACGATGTTCGCGCTGCTCCTGTTCGGGTCGAACGTGACCGCCCTCAATGCCGCCCTGATCTTCCCGGACTGGCCCCTCATGTCTGGCAGCCTGCTTCCGCTCGCTTCGAGCCGGCCGGCCGATGCCGCGGTCCTCGCCACTGCGCAGGCGCTCCACCGCTACGTGGCCGTCGTGGTGCTCGCCATCGTGATCGCCCTGGTCCTCGCGGCGCGCCGGCTTCAACCTGCCCAGCCACGCCTCGCCGGGATGGCCCGGACCATCCTTGTCACCTACCTGGCCCAGGTCGTGATCGGCGGCATCCAGGTGCTCACCGGTCTGGCCGGCTGGGCGCAGGTCCTCCACGTCGTGTTCGGGACCGCGATCTGGGGCACCTCGGTCGCTCTGGTGGTGGCGAGCTTCTACGGAGCGCGCCTCGCGGCAGCCACATCGCCGGGTGGAGCAGGCGGGCTGGGCCCCGCTGCCGCCGCCGAGCCCCGCGCGTCGGCGCGAAAGAGCACGATTCGCGCCTACATCGCGCTCACGAAGCCGCGAATCATCGAACTGCTCCTCGTGACGACCGTGCCGGCGATGGTCCTCGCGACGCGTGACGTCCCCGGGATCCAGCCGCTCGACTGGCTGTGGATTGCGTTCTGGACGCTCTTCTGCGGCGCGCTCGCAGCGGGTGCCGCCAACGCGATCAACCAGTACCTGGACCGCGATCTCGACGAACGCATGGTCCGTACTCGGCGCCGGCCGCTGCCGGCGCAGGACATCGCACCGGAGCGGGCATTGATCTTCGGCATCGTCCTCGCGGTCGTCTCCGTGGCGCTGATGGCGTGGTTCGTGAACCTCCTCGCGGCGTTCCTGACGCTCCTCGCGATCGCCTTCTACGTCTTCGTCTACACGATCATGCTCAAGCGCAGCACGCCCCAGAACATCGTCATCGGCGGGGCGGCCGGGGCGCTCCCGCCGGTCATCGGATGGGCGGCGATCACGGGAACGGTCGGCCTCCCGGCGATCATGCTGTTCCTGCTCGTTTTCTACTGGACGCCGCCCCACTTCTGGGCGCTGGCACTCCGACTCCGGGGGGACTACGCCTCGGCCGGGATCCCGATGCTGCCGGTCGTGCGCGGCGTTGCCGAGACGAGTCGCCAGATCGCCCTGTACACGGTGCTCCTGGTGGCGATCTCCCTCGTCGTCGCCGTCGTCGCCCAGATGGGCCTCGTCTATCTTGTAGCGGCGCTGATCCTCGGTGCGATCTTCCTCTGGCACGCCTACGTCCTGTGGCGCCAGGGCGCGGCGCCGGAGGCGTCGACCGCCCAGTCGATCCGCCTCTATCGATTCTCGATCCTGTACCTGACACTGCTCTTCGCCGCGGTCGCGGTGGACGTGGTGGTTCCCCTGAGTTTCGGCTGAGCACGGCGACGTCTACCGAGGCGCTGGCTGCGGAACCTGGGGGGCGCGGCAGGCGTCACGCGAACATGCTGGACCTGCGCCGCGTCGTTCGCCTGCTCTCGAGTGCCGCGATCCTCGGCGCAACCCTGCTGGTCCCCGGTGCGGTCGCCGCGGACACCTTCGCCCCCGCCGGTGTCGCCCTGGATTGCGCGCCATCGCCCCCGCTCGATGAAGCCGTCGTATCGGCTCACCTCGTCTTCGTCGGCACCGTGACCGAGACGAGCAGCGATGGCCGATCCGCCACTGTGACGGTGACGGAGGTGTGGCGTGGCGACGTCCCCTCGCCGGTCATCGTCAACGGCGGGCTCGACCCGGCGAGCGCGGCCGAGGACGATCGAACGTTCCAGGCCGGCCTCACGTACGTGTTCGTGCCGGTCAACCTGGACAACCTGGCCGGGGGCCTGGTCATCGACAGCATCTGCTCCTCGACGGTGCAGTGGACCGATGACCTCGCCCGCCTTCGGCCGGCGAACGTCGGCGCGCCGCTGACGGGGCCGGCGCCTGGCGCGAATCCATTCGCATTCCTCGGCTGGCTGGTCATGCCCCTGGCGATGGCCGGGCTCATCGGTGGCGGGGCAATTGCCCTTGCCCTGTTCGTCGCGCGCCGGCGCGACACCTGATTTCGGAGGATCAACCTGATGACTGCAACTCGATCTCGCTCGACCCTCGGCCTTCGTCTCGCGGCGGCCGCGCTGCTCTCCCTCGGCGCGCTGTGGGCGCCGGCCGGCGCGGCCGCGTCATGCCTGATCCCGCCCGCCGGCGATCTCGGGTGGCAGGCCGCCGACGTGGTCTTCGTCGGTACCGTGACGGGCGTCGCCAACGGCGCCCGGTGGGCGACGGTGCGGGTGGAGGAGGTCTGGAAGGGGCCGGACCAGCCGGTCGACGTCGTCGTCCGCGGCGGCCCGGAGGGCAACACCGCGACATCGGTTGACCGCACCTACAACGTCGGCACGCGCTACCTGTTCGCGGTCAGCATGGAGGACGGGACGCTGGCCGACAACTCCTGCTCGCCGACAACGCAGGCAGATGCGATCGATCTCGCCGCGCTGCGCCCGGCAGAAGTCCGCCAGCCGATCGGCGCTGCGCCGACGCCGGCATCGGGCGGCCTGGACCTGAGCGGGCTTGCCGGCCCGGTGCTCATCGTGGGAATCGTGGGCGGGCTACTCGTCGCGACGGTCTTCCTCGCCAGGCGACGCGAGGCCTGAGCGCCTGACTGGCGGCGTCGCCCGCTTCACCGCACCTGCGCGGTCACCCCGCCCGTTCGATGTCCTCGAGGAGGGCGTCGGCCGTGAGCGGCGCGCCGAGGAAGTCGAGCAGGATGTCGCGCGGCGTCCGCGCCCCCGCGAACCGTAGGAGGGCCTCGGAAACGAAGGCATACCAGCCCGGATCGCCGGTGGACCAGTCGCCGCGGAGCTCGCGGATCCGTCGTCTCCGGGTGCCCGGCGATCCCGAGATCGCGCTCCACGATCTCCGCCCAGACCTCGTTCGGGTCACGGTCGGGATTCCGATGGACCTCCAGCTCGAACAGGGTCCAGCAGACGTCGAACATGACGGCGCCATGCCGGGCAACTACCGACTCGCGAGCGCTGACCCGGGCGCCGAGATGCTCAGCGAGGAAGGCCGGCTCGTGGGTCGTCCAGCCGACGACATCGGCAATCGCCTCGACGAACGCGGTCTGGTCCGGCGGCCAGGCAAAGTGCGCCGGGCGCGATCGAAGCGCCGCGTAATGCAGCGCATGGCCGCTCTCGTGGAGCAGTTCCTCGAGGTTCCCGAGCCCACCCTGCGCGTACGTCGCGAAGATCCGTGGCGTCGCCGGGCGCCAGGCGTTGCCCTCGCCGGCGCCGGTCATGCGGGCGATGTCGATGCTCACCGTGAACGCCGTCGGGATGACCGGCCGGCCCGGGCGGGGGTGGATGTCGTACTGGATCCCGAGCCGAGCGGGGTCCGCCCCGATCGCCGCGAGGTGCAGGTCATTGATCTGGCGGAGGCGATCGACGGGTATCTCGTCATCCAGGCGGCGAGCCAATCCCCCCACGGCGTGGCGGTAATCCCACGGCTCCACGAGCCCCGGCCCGAGCGCCACGGCCCGGAATGTCGCCAGGATCCGGCGCATGGTCGGCTCGATTTCGGCGGGGTCCATGCCGAGCGCCGCCGCGTTCGCGTCGATCGGGGAGCCGTGGCGAGCCCAGCGAGCCGCCGACTCCTTGAGGAGCGTCGCGTACGGGCCGGGACTGATGCCGTCGCCGGCAACGGCTTGCCAGCCGGGTTCCAGGGCGAGGAACAGGCGGCGCCTTCGGGCCGGATCGGCCTCCGTGGCGAGGCGGGCGGTCACGGTCAGCCGATCCAGACGCTCTCCGTCAACCTCGAGGTTGGCCATCGCGGCGCCCCACGCGTCGAACGTCGTCCGGCGGAGCGCGGCGACCTTCGCAGGCTCGGGTTCGGCGAGCGCCTCCCGAATTGTTCCGTCAGGTCCGGCGGCAGAGGTCTCGGGGGGTGAGATGCCGTCGAGCGGCGTCGCCCACGCGTCCAGGTCCGGCAGGCTCGCAACCACGTTGGCGAGGGCCGCCGCATCACCTGCCCCGAGGTGGTCCCAGCCACCCTCAGCCAGTCGCCGGCCCACCGCCTGGCGTGCACCGATGAGCGCGGCGGCCGCGTCCCGCTCCTCCTCCGGCGGTGCTCCACGATGATGGGCGACCATCCACGCACCCCATGCCTCGAGGTAGGCGGCGTAGTCCGCCTCGAGGCGCGCGAACGCTGGATCGTCCGTGAGCTGCATCCCGGCATCGTAGGCCGCGGAGGCCTCGGCGATTTCCGGCAGATATGCGTCCTGCGACTTCACGTCGAAGGCTCGAACTCGCCGTGCAGCCGTCCCGCGCTCAGTCTCTGTGGCCACGCAGCCGGGTCCTGGTCAGGGAGCACCCATGCGACTAGCTGTCAGGGACTGGTCGACGTGTAGTCGTGTGAGGGGCAGGTGACGGAAACTCGGCGGCTGGGACGCGCACTGCGCCCGCGGTGGACGGGACGCCGCGCCGCGCCGTGGTGGACCGGGCCGTCGCCGCACTGGCGGTGGCCGGGCCGCCCCGGTGCGCTACTCCCCGATGGTGCCGGCGCTTCCGTCCAGCGCGCGGATCGCGCGGCGACGGGCCACGCGGCCCTCCCGGTCGAAGATCCCGAGCATCACCTGTACCACCGGCCCGATCCCGAAGGCGAAGACGATGGTGCCGAGGCCGATCGTCCCGCCCAGGAGCCAGCCGATCACCAGCGCGGCAAGTTCCACCGCCGTCCGGGCGCGGCGGATGGACCAACCGAAGCGATGGTGGATCCCGGTCATCAGTCCATCCCTCGGCCCGGGACCGAGATCCGCCGCGAGGTACAGGCCCGACCCCAGCCCGATGACGAGCACGCCGGCCACCATCATCACGAGGCGGGCGATCTGGGGCTCCGGGGCGGGGATGACGCTGATACCGAAGTTCGTCGATGCGCCGATCAGGACGACATTGAGGAGTGTCCCAAGCCCAGGGCGCTCACCGAGCGGCCACCAGAGGGCAAGGATCGGGATCCCGAGCCAGACCGAGATGGTCCCCATCGGGACGCCGGTCTTGAACTGAAGACCCTGGTGCAGCGCTTCCCATGGCCCGAGCCCGACCTCGGCCTGGGCCATCAGGGCGATGCCGAGACCGAACAGGACGAGTCCCAGGATCAATCCGGGAAGGCGCGGCAGGATGGCCGGGGAGAAGAAGCGCTCGCGCATCAGGGCAGGGTATCAACCGCCGCGCGAGGGGGCGGCGGGCCCCGAAGGAACCTGTCACGCCCGACCCTCGCGCTGTCACACTGCGGGCCATGGACCTGCACTTCCTCGGTGGCGCGGCCACCGTCACCGGATCGCGCTTCCTCCTCACCACCGAGCGGGCCCAGGTCCTGATCGATTGCGGAATGTTCCAGGGCAATCCCAACGAATCGATTCGCAACCGGATCCCCCTCGGGTTCGACCCTGCGACCCTGGACGCCATCCTCATCACCCACGCCCACCTGGACCATTGCGGCCTCCTGCCGATCGCCGTCCGCGAGGGCTACCGCGGGCCGATCCACCTGACCGGGGCGACCGCCGACCTTGCCGAACTCGTGCTCCTTGACAGCGGGCGGCTCCACGAGGAGTTCGCCAAGCGGGGATCGCGCTGCGCGGACGGCGATCGGCAGGAGGCCGCAATGGTCCAGGTGGGCGTGGGTGATGAGGATGGCGTCCAGGGTCGCAGGGTCGAACCCGAGGCGGGCAGCGCCGCGGGTGATCCTGAGGCGGATCTCCGAGCCGCGAAGCCCGACCTCCTCATCGATCTGGACGCCCCGCTCTACACCGAGCGCGACGCCGAGGCGGTCCTGCCCCTCTTTCGAACCGTCCAGTACGACAGCGAGATCGAAGTGGCGCCCGGGATCAGCGCGACCTTCCTGGACGCGGGGCACATCCTGGGCTCGGCGATCATCCGGCTACGCGTGCGCGAGCGCGACGGCGGCCCGGAACGAACGATCGTCTTCTCCGGGGACCTCGGCCGGCCGGGCGCGCCGATCATCGCCGACCCGACGACCCTGACCCGGGCGGACTACGTGTGTGTCGAATCGACGTACGGCGGGCGGGAACACGAACCGCAGGCCGAGGCGGTCCGCATCCTGGCCGAGACGGTCCGCGAGGTCGAGCGGAGTTCGGGCGTCCTGCTGGTCCCGTCGTTCGCCATCGGGCGGACGCAGGAGATCGTCTGGCAACTGGATCGCCTCATCGACGCGGGTGCGATCCCGTTGCTCCCGCTCTACCTCGACTCGCCGATGGCGTCGAAGGCGTCCGAGGTCTACCGACGCCACACCGAGGTCTACGACGCGGACACGGCCGCCCTCTTCCGGTCCGGGGCCAGCCCGATCGACTACCCGAACCAGACGGTCACCAACCGCCTCGACGACTCGAAGGCCATCGCCCGCGCCAAGCGGCCGTACATGATCATCGCGTCCAACGGGATGCTGACCGGCGGCCGAGTGGTCGGCCATCTTCGCGAGCTCATCGACGATCCGAGCGCGACGATCCTGTTCGTGGGCTACCAGGGCCGCGGCACGCTTGGCAGCAACCTCCAGGCCGGCGCAAAGACGGTCCGCCTGCAGGGCCAGACCCGCACGCGGGCCCTCGGGTTCGAGGTCCACGTGCCCGTCTGGCACGAGCGGGTACCGCTCGAATGACGGGCGCGGCCGCTAGACCCGGCCGCTAGACCCGGCCGCGCTCCCGATCCCGCAGGATCCGCGTCGCTGCCAGCTTGCCCGGCGCGCCGATGACGCAGCCGCCTGGGTGGGCGCCGGAGCCGCACTGGTAGTAACCGTCGATCGGGGTCGCGTACTGGCTCCAGCCCGGCGCCGGCCGGAAGAAGTACATCTGCGGGGCGAGGAACTCGCCGGCGAAGATGTTGCCCTCGGATAGGCCGACCGTCCGCTCGATGTCCAGCGGTGTCCTGATCTCGCGCTGGAGGACC
>JACVXW010000084.1 GCA_015661135.1 Chloroflexota bacterium | reverse complement strand
CGTGCGTCAGCTGCCGGACCGCGCGTCCCAAGCGCGAGCTGCTCCGGATCGTCCGGATGCCGGATGGCACCGTTCGGGCGGACGATTCGGGCCGCCTGGCCGGCCGCGGCGCCTATGTCTGCCGTGACATGACCTGCATCACCAACGCAAACGCTCGAGGGAACCTTGGACGGGCCCTCGTGACGACGGTCCCGGCGGGGCTCCTCGACGAGCTCTCGGCCACCGTCATGAACGACATCGTCGGAGGAGGATCCCGTGGCCAGGAGTAGGAGCGGCACCCGCGGCCGTCGCGGCCCTCGCAAGCCGCCGCGCAGCGCGTTAACGGGATCGGCGGTCCAGACGATCGACCCGCGCGAGCGAGGCGCGGTGGAGCTGCCGGCGACCATCACCGTCAAGGAGCTTGCCGAACTGTTCGGCGTGAACCCGGCCGATGTCATCCGGGAGCTAATCAAGAGCGGCATCTTCGCGACCATCAACCAGCTGATCGACCGCGACACTGCTGCGCTCGTGGCCGGCGAGCTCGGCTATGAGGTCGCGGAGCCGCAGACCGTTACAGCCGGTGACGGGTCGGAGGAAGGTTCCGATGGCGCGGGTTCCGATGCTGCCAAGGAGACGTTCTTCACCGAGGTGGATGACGAAGATCTCGTGACTCGGGCACCGATCGTGACCGTCATGGGTCACGTCGACCATGGCAAGACCAGCCTCCTCGATGCGATCCGTTCCACCACTGTGGCCGCCGGCGAGCGTGGCGGGATCACCCAGCACATCGGCGCCAGCGAAGTAACCCGGGACGGGCGGCGCGTCGTCTTCCTGGATACGCCGGGGCACGAGGCCTTCACGGCGATGCGGGCGCGCGGGGCGAAGGTCACGGACATCGCCATCGTCGTCGTCGCCGCGGATGACGGAGTGATGCCCCAGACCCTCGAGGCGATCAGCCACGCCAAGGCGGCCAAGGTGCCGATCATCATCGCCCTCAACAAGATGGACAAGCCGGACGCCAATCCGGATCGCGTCAAGACCGAGCTGACCGAGGCGGGCATCGTCGTCGAGGAGTACGGCGGCGACACGCCGCTCGTACCTGTCAGTGCCAAGAGCCGGCTCGGACTCGATGACCTCGTGGACATGGTCCTCCTGGTCGCCGATCTCCAGGATCTCAAGGCCAATCCGAAGCGGCCCGCGATCGGCACGATCGTCGAGGCGCGCATGGACAAGAGCCGTGGCGCCGTCGCCACCGGCCTGGTCCAGACCGGCACACTCCGGGTCGGCGACGTCATCGTCGTCGGCGAGACCTATGGTCGCGTTCGCGCCCTGGAGAACGACAGGGGCAAGCGCATCCCGAAGGCCGGCCCCGCGACGGCGGCGGTCATCCTCGGGCTGTCCGAGGTGCCGCAGGCCGGGGACATCCTGCGCGTCGTGGCAGATGAGAAGGCAGCGCGGTCGATGGTCGAGGCACGCGCGGCCCAGCTCGCCGCGAGGAGTGGCGAGGGCAGTGGCCGGGCCACCCTGGAGGACCTCTACAAGCAGATCCAGGCAGGCCAGGCCAAGGAGTTGCGAATCATCCTGAAGACGGACGTGTCCGGCTCTCTCGGCGCCATCACGCACTCGCTGGGCCAGCTGGCAACTGACGAGGTCAAGATCAACGTCATGCATGAGGGTGCAGGCGAGATCTCGGACAACGACATCATGCTCGCGGCGGCATCGAACGCGATCGTGGTCGGCTTCAGCACGAAGATCACCGACACGGCCCGCCGCGCGGCGGAAACCGAGAAGGTCGATGTCCGGATGTACGACATCATCTACCAGCTCACCGACGACATCGAGAAGGCCCTTTCCGGTCTGCTCGAACCGGAAATCGTGGAAGTCGTCGAGGGGCGAGCGGAGGTCCGCCAGCTCATCAAGGTCGGCAAGACGACCGTGATCGGCGGCTCCTACGTGACCGACGGCCGCATGGTCAAGGGCGGCGCCCGTGTCTGGCGCGGCGGCAAGGTCATCGTCACGGATCGGATCGAGTCGCTCCGGCGGTTCCGCGACGACGTCCGCGAGGTCGCATCGGGCTTCGAGTGCGGCATCGGGCTGGCCGGCTTCTCGGACCTCGCGGAAGGCGACGTCATCGAATGCTTCACCTCGAAGACCGTGAGCCGGTCCCTGGCGTCCTGAGCCCATCGGGGCCCGGGCGAGTGGGTTTGGCGTGACACAGCGCACCGAACGAATCGACGAGCTCCTCCGCCAGGAGATCGGGCAGCTGCTTGCCCGTGAGGTCAGCGATCCACGGATCGGCTTCGCCACGATCACGAACGTTGAGACGGCGCGGGACCTGCGCCACGCGAAGGTCTGGGTCAGCGTCATCGGGACGCCCGATGAGCGCCGCGCCGCGATCGGCGCACTCGGCAGGGCGATGCCGTTCATCCGCCACGAACTGGGCGCCCGTCTCCGGCTCCGGCGGATCCCGGACCTGCACGTCCACGAGGACGACTCCCTTGAACGCGGCACGCGGGTGCTTCGCCTCCTGACGGACATCGAGTCGGGGGTGGATCCGGCGGATATGGAGACGCCGCTGGAGGCGCTGCCGACGCCGGTGGCTCGACTGCCCCACGAAGGCGACGCGCCGCCCGAACCGGACAAGGTCGGCCCGCCGGCAAAGCCCGACCGTGGGTCGCGCGGGCGGCGCACCCGCCGGACGACGGGCCGCGAGCGGCGATGACCGTCAGCCTCGTTCCATGGCTCGCTGCCGTGCCGCCGCTTGCCGCGGCGCAGGTCAGGGGCGCCCGCGAGGTCCTGATCGTCAGCCACGAGAACCCGGATGCGGACACGCTTGGCGCGGCACTTGGTGTTCGCGCCATCGTCGCGGCGGGCGGCGGGCGAGCCTCCCTCGTCTGTTCGGATCCGCCGCCGCCCCTGTACGACTTTCTGCCCGGCATTGCTGACGTTCGGACGGACCCTGAGAACAGCCGGTCATATGACCTGCTCGTGATCGTGGACTGCGGCTCCCTGGACCGCGTCGGCGAGGTTCGCGAGCGCCACGCCGCGCTGTTCGAGCGCCTTCCAACCGTCGTCATCGACCACCACGCCTCCAACGGCGCCACCGGGCCGTCGGACTGGGTTGATCCGGGCTCCGCCGCGACCTGCGAGCTGGTTGCCCTCCTTGCGGTCGCGCTCGGCGTGCCGCTGACGACCGGTGCCGGCGACCTGGCCACGGTACTGCTGGCCGGGATCGTCATGGACACGGCCACGTTCGCCCATCCCAATGCCACGCCGCGGACCCTGTCCGTCGCGGCGGCCCTCGTGGATGCAGGCGCTCCGCTGGCCGAGATCTCGCGCCGCCTCTATCGTTCCAAGCCGGATGCCCAGCTCCGGCTGTTCGGCCGCGTCCTGGATCGACTTGAGACGGCCGCGGCTGGCCTTGTCATCCACTCGACGCTGCTGGCCGCCGACGTGACCGAGATCGGCGCCATGAGCGCTCACTCCGAGGGCATCATCGACCTCCTGTCGCAGGCCGAGGATGCCGAAGTGGCCATCCTGTTCAAGGAGGCCGGGCCGGACGTGACGCGGATCTCCGTTCGGACCAAGCCGGGCGGGGTAGACGCCACGGTGCTGACCGGCCTGTTCGGGGGCGGCGGGCACGCCCGCGCTGCCGGAGCGAGCGTGCCGACAGGCGTTGAAGCGGCGCGTGCGGCGGTCCTGCCAAAGGCGGCGCGCCTCGCTGCCGACATCAAGCGCTGACGTGGCGCGCCGCCCGGACACCTCCGGGCTGGAGGGCGTCCTCGTCGTGGCGAAGCCGGCGGGTCCGACGTCGCATGACGTCGTCGCCCTTGCGCGCCGGCTCACCGGCACCCGCCGGATCGGCCACGGGGGCACGCTGGACCCATTCGCGGCCGGTGTCCTTCCCTTGTTCCTTGGGGGAGCGACGCGGCTCGTCGAGTACCACCTCGGCGATCGCAAGGCGTATCGCGCCACGGTCTGCTTCGGGGCATCGTCCACGACTGACGATCTCGATGGCGAGCTGACACCCGTTCCCGAGCCGATCCTGGAGTCAACGGCGGTCGGCGCGGCGCTCGAGGCGTTTCGTGGCGATATCCGCCAGCGGCCGCCCAGCTACTCGGCGATCCAGGTCGGTGGGCGCCGGGCGTATGCGCTGGCGCGCGAGGGCGTCCCGCCGGACCTGCCGGAGCGGGCCGTGACCATCCACACGCTCGACCTCGTCGCCTGGAACGCCGACGACCCCAGCCGGCCGATCGCGATCGTCGACGTGGTTTGTTCAGCGGGAACCTACATTCGGGCCCTCGCTCGTGATCTGGGGATGGCCATGGCCTCGGGGGCGTACCTCGGCGCGCTGATCCGAACCGCGAGCGGTCCGTTCAGGCTGGAGGATGCCGTCTCACTCGATGCGCTGCGCGTGGCTGGAGCGGAGGGACCGGGCGCCATTGCGGCCCTCCTGCTGCCGGTCGACGCCGGCCTGGAGCACCTCCCGCGGCTCCGGCTCGCGCCCTCCGAGATCGCGGATGCCGCAATGGGCCGCTTCATCCGGCCGGCCGCCGGCGTCGGTGGGTTGCCGGCTGGCGACCCGATCCGCCTGCTCGACGAGACCGATCGACTCGTCGGGATCGGTCTCCTGGACGGCTCGCGGATTGCGCCGACCAAGATGCTGACCGGCGTGAGCACTCGCGACGCGTCACCCGGGGCAATCGATGACTGACGCCGGCGGCACCATGGCGGTGGTCCAGGGGGTCGACGTTCTGGGTGCCGAACATGGTCCACTGTTCCTTGTCGTTGGGGTCTTCGACGGGCTGCATCTCGGGCACGCCTACCTGCTGGATCGCCTCGTGGCGGAGGCCCGCGGGCGATCGTCTCGCCCGGCGGTCATCACCTTTGACCACCATCCCGACGAGATTCTGACGGGGGCCGCACCACCGCTCCTGTGCGACCCCGCCGAGCGCCTCGAGCGACTGGAGGCGGCCGGGGTCGAGGTGACCGTCGTCCAGCACTTCGACCAGGCGTTGAGGATGACGCCGTTCGATACGTTCGTCCGTCGGATCGCCGCTCGCGCGCCGGTCGCGGGTTTCCTCATGACACCGGATGCCGCGTTCGGCCATGAGCGGCGCGGAACGCCGGACGCCGTCGCCCGCCTGGGCGAGTCGATGAACTTTGACGTCGTCGTGGTCCCGGCGCTCGTACTCGACCGTCAACCGGTACGGAGCGCCGAGATCAGATCGGCCATTGCCGGCGGAGAGGTTGACGTCGCGGCGCGGCTGCTGGGGCGGCCCTACGCCGTGGTCGGGGAGGGGACGGCCGAGTCAGGCGGCGTCACTCGACTCACGTTCCGGATGCCGGTCGCCCTGCCGCCCGCCGGCCTGCACGCGGCAATCGTGACGCTGGGCGACGGTGCCGAGGTGCGTGGCGATGTCCGGGTCGACGACGACGGGTCGATCCGTGTCTGGGTCACTCCGGACGCCTCATCGAAGGTCTCGCGCCTGCGCGTCACGTTCGTCTGACCAATCGCCTCCCGCGCCACGCCGCCGGGGCGGCTGGAAGATTGACATCACGGCCGCCGTCTCTATGCTCACAAGTCATCAGACGACTGATG
>JACVXW010000083.1 GCA_015661135.1 Chloroflexota bacterium | reverse complement strand
AAGTGTACCGGCGACGGCACAGTCGACGGCCCAGGGGCTACTCTCCGACGATGCGCCAGCAGCGACTCCTCGCCGGCCTTGCCCTCCTCGCCGCGATCGTGGCGGCGTGCAGCCAGGCGGCGACCACGAGCGCTCCCGCTGTAACTCCCCGGCCCAGCGCGACGGACCACGCGACGGCGTCGCCGGCCCTGACGGCGGCGCCCCCGACCGCCACGCCGGCCCCGACGAGCGAGGAGTCGGTCCCGCTGGGGTTCCTTTCGCCCGGCGCTTACACCGCCCACCTGGACCCGGCCTTCACCTTCACTTTGGGCGAGGGCTGGGAGCGCCGCGAGCCCGATCCCGCGTTCCACGACGCCTATCTCTACCTCCTGTACGCCGCGGGCGATGGCGGAGAGCTGATCTACATCGACGTCGTGGCAGGGGCCGATGCCGCCGAACGCATCGGGGCCTTCGAGCACGCCGGGCTCACCCAGGTCGGCGAGCGACGCGACGTGACACTTGGCGGGTTGCCGGCGATCGCGATCGAGGCCGGCTTCCCGAACAGCGCGACCGTCGTCAGGGGAATTGTCGGGGAGTACGTCCTCTTCCCGGGCGACGTCGTGCGGGCCACCGCGCTCGAGGTCGGCGATCGGACGCTCGTCTTCATCATCGAGTCGAACGCCGACGACATCGAAACGTTCAGTCCGATCGCCGAGGCGGTCCTCCAGACGGTCCGGTTCCCGTAGCTCGTCTCCGTACCAGGGGCGGTTGTCGGGCCCGCCCGGGCTGTCAGCGGCGCCGGATGCCGGAAGCTCGAAGGAGCAGCAACCCGATTCCGAGGGCCAGGAAGGTGACGCTCAGCAGGATCAGCGGAAGACTGACGGCCGGCGCAGCGCTCTGCGCCACAACCGACTCGCCGTCCTCGCTGCCGGCCGCAATGTCGATTGTCGCGAGCGACTCGATGCCGCCGGGAATGTCGGTCGACTTCGCGTCGGCGCCCGTTGGGGCCTGGGTCGCAGCGGCGCCGGCGTTCATCTCCGGTCCAGCCGTGAGCATGGCCTCCGGGTTCATGGTCTCGTGGATGGCCCCGCGGTCCGCAGAAGGAGCCGGCGCGAGTGCCGTGGCGGGGCCGCCGGTCATCGGCAGGAATGGGAGCGCCGCGAGGAGGAGCCCGGCGATGCCGAGTGTCGTGAATGCGCCCGCGAGTGGCCGCATGACCTCCCCACGGGACTGACCGAACGGGCGCGCAAGACGGCGCCAGAGCGATCCCCGGGAGAGCGCGGCAGCTCGTGCCGGGCTGAGGCGGAAGTCGCGCTCGGCGGACCGCGCGTCGGCGGCGAGCCTCCGTGTCGCGAGGGCGATGGATCGGAGGTCCGCGTCGAGGGCGCTGCACGCGGGGCACGAGGCCAACAACGCGGTCGCCCGTTCCAGATCGTGCCCCAGGAGGTCGCCGGCCGCACGCGCCGAGATCAGCAGCCGGTCATGGCGAGCGTGTGGGTCGGGCTGCAGGGCAGGATCGTGGCTGGACATCTTGCCCGTGAGACGACCACGCCGGCCGTCCGGTTCCCATGCTCGCCGACTGCTCAGGAGCCCACGCGCCGTGATCGCCACGAGACGAGCAACAGCGCCGAACCCAGGATCAGCATGGCGCCCGACGCGATCGCCAGCATCGGCGCGGCGGCGACGTTCGAGTTGCTGTACTCGCGCGCTCCGATGGTTGTCGAACTCGTGGGGTTCGCCGGCAGCGCGGCGGCATCGTCCGTCGAGGCGGGGCCCACTCCCGGGGCCGCCGAGACCACGTCCTTGGTTGCGCCGGTCATCTCCGAGGCCGCCCCGTCCGCTCCGTCGAATGGTGCGGCGATGCCGGTGGAGACGAGGAGGCCAACGAGCCCGAGCGTGGCGAGGGCGCCGCCGAACCCGCGGGCACGCCGCGGCTCCGCCAGCACACGCCAGACGCGCAGCCACCCTCGAGGTCGCAGTCGATCGGCGTCGGCCGCGGACAGGCGGAAGTCGCGCGGCGCCGGTCGGGACGCCGAGACCGCGGCGGCGTTGCCGAGCCCCCGCGTCGCACCTGCAATGGCATGGAGATCGCGCTCCAGCTCCGCGCATGTCGCGCAGCTCGCCACGAGCGCGCGGGCGCCCATGACCTCGCCTCCCGCGAGGTCGCCCGCGGCGGCGCGGGCCACGAGCTCGAGATCATGACTCGGGTGGAATTCGGCCGCGCCGCGATCAGCCACGGAACAGGTCCATGCGATCCGAGAGCCGGTCCCGCAGCGCGAGGCGGCCGCGGTGGATCCGGGACTTCACCGTCCCAAGCGAGACGCCGGTCATCCCGGCGATCTCGGCGTAGTCGTAGCCCTCGACGTCGAAGAGCACGATCGCGGACCGCTGGTCGTCGGTGATCTGGGCAAGCGCCCCGTTGAGCGCACGGTGGCGCTCGGCCTGGAGCGAGATGGCTACGGGGTTATCGGCCTCGTTCGAAGGAGGCTGCCAGCTGTCGTCCTCGAGTTCCGGATACGGGTCGGCCGGACGGCGCTTCTTGAGGCGCTGGGCATCCATGGCCGCGTTGATCGCGATCCGGCTCAACCAGGAGCGGACGGAGCCGCCGCGAAACGCGGCCATGTTCCGGAACGCGGAGAAGAACGCCTCCTGGACGGCATCTGACGCCTGATCGCGATCCGGGACCATCCGGACCACGAGCGCGAAAAGGAGGTCCTGGTAGCACACGACCAGGTCGTTGAAGGCGTGGAGATCTCCGCCCCGCGCCTGCTCCAGCAGGATGAGGTCGCGTCGCTGGACAGGATCGTCGGACACCACGGTCGAGCGACGGTCCTCCACGATCTGGGGGGTCCTCCGGACGGCGATACTGAGGCGGCGCGAGTCTAGCATCGGTCGCCGGGAGGACGCCGTCTCCCCGGTCGGGGTTCCCACCCGCTACGATCCGCCTCGCACCACCCCGGCCGGAGTGGCGGAACTGGCAGACGCGCCGCACTCAAAATGCGGTGACCGCAAGGTCGTGTGGGTTCGATCCCCTCCTCCGGCACCAACGCCGCCATTCGGTCGCCCGGCGCCCGGCTCGAGCTCGGCGCGCGCCCCGGACGCCGATCAGGTCGGGATCGTGACCCCGATGGCATCCTCGTTCGGGATGGGGACGGCGTCGTGCCAGAGCACGACCTACCAGGCGCCGTCGCGGCGGACGAATGTCGTACGGGCGGTGATCCCCCGGTTTCTCGTACCGTTTCGCCCAAACTGAGCGGGCACGGGCGCCGACGTAAGCGGCCTTCGGCGGGGCCGCTACTTCTCAGCCCGCACCGTTGGGGCAACCTCGTCCGGGTTCAGGTCCCGGCTCCGGCACCAGTGCGCCTCGGCCCGCCAGCCGATGGCCCGACGATCTCGTAGAGTGACGCACATGTCCTTTCTCGACCGTCTGGTCAGGGCACCCTCCTCCGATCCAGTGGCCGATAGGACCGCGGCCACCTCAATCGCGGGCGAGACCGAGACCGTTCGTCGGATCGTCGCGCGCCTGGACTCGCTGCCCGTGGAGCGAGCCCGATTCCTGGCGGGATTCGCCTACATCCTGGCGCGCGCGGCTCACGCCGACCTCGACATCAACGACGCCGAGATCACCGTGATGGAGTCGGCCGTTCATGAGCTCGGTGAGCTCGACGAGGCCCAGGCCGTTCTCGTGGTCCAGATGGCGAAGCTCCAGGCCCGCACGAAGTTCGGGACCGAGGACTACCTCGTCACCCGCGAGTTCGCGGGCCTCGCCACGGATGATCAGAAGCTCGCGGTCGTCCGTGCCTGCTTCGCGGTCGGGGCGGCCGATGACGAGATCACGAGTGACGAAGCCCAGACCGTGAACCAGATCGCGCGCGAGATCGGTCTCGACCGGGCGACGCTGAACCAGATCCGGGAGAGGTACGTGGACCAGTTCACGGCGATCCGGGCGGCCCGGCGACTGGCGCGCGGCTGAGGCTTCGTCAGGGCTGCCGTACGACGCGGCCCGCCTGGATCACGAGCCGCGGCTGCGACAGGCGGCCGAGGTCGGTGAGCGGATCGCCCGCCACGCACAGGATGTCTGCCTGCTTGCCGACTTCGATCGTCCCGGTGTCCGCGCCGATGCCGAGGAGGCGGGCGGCGTCGGAGGTGGCGGCCCGGATCGCCGCCACCGGCGACGCCCCATGTGCCTCGAGCAGGACGATCTCGCGCCAGACGTGATCCGCGGTGACTCCCACCTCGCCCGTGTCCGTCCCGGTCGCGAGCGGCACGCCGAGTCGGACCGCGGCCTCCGCGGAAGCCCGATGTCGGCGCTCGATGAGGTCCTGCCGTTCGCGCTGGACCGGCGTCAGCCCCGGCAGCGAGCGGTTCACGTCCGTGACGCCGAGGGTCGGGACGAGCGTCGCACCTGTAGCGGCGATGACCTCGATCGCGGCCTCGTCCGCCAGCCAGGCGTGCTCGACGCTGTCGACGCCCGCGCGCGCGCAGCGCATCACGGACTCGCTGTCCTGAGCGTGGGCCATGACACGGCGCCCCCAGTCGTGGGCGACCTCGACGATGGCCCGGATCTCGTCCTCGGTCAGTTCCGGTCGGCCGAAGACAAGCCTGCCCGGGGCGTGGCCGGTCGTCGTCAGCATCGCGGCCTCCGACGCCACGATCTTCACGACGTCGGCCCCGCCGTCGATGAGCGAGTGCGTCGCCGCCGCAAGCGCCATCGGGCCTGACGCCTCGACGCCGAACGCACTCCCATGCCCATCCGGCGCACCCACGGCGAGCCCCGCGGCGAGCAGCCTGGGCCCGGACACGAGGCCGGCCGCGATCCGGTCCCGAAGGACGAGTTCCAGTCCGCGGATGGACCCAGCCCCGCGGGCCGTCGTGATCCCCGCCTGAAGCGCACGCTCGGCATGCCTCGCCGCCGCAGCCAGGATGGCGTCGTCGGATCGCGCCGCGATCGCCTGGAGGCTGCCTTCGGTCGGGTCGAAGGTGTAGTGGGCGTGGGCATCGATCAGCCCTGGGAGGGCGGTCCAACCGCGGCCGTCGATCAGCAGGGTGTCCGGTTGCGGCGCGCCGTCGGCGAGCACGGTGCCGGGTCGGATTTCCGTGATCCGGTCTCCGTCGATGACCAGGTCCACCGGGCCGCGCGGCGCGTCCGCGACGCCGTCGATGAGCCGGACGCCGGCCACGATCGTTCGCATTGGGCGGTCAGCCGAATGAGATGTGGGCAACGCCTTCACCGAGCCGGCGCTGGATCTCGGCAAGCAGGTCGGCGTCATAGGCGACCGCCTGCTTGAGCTCCATCGGCAGCGCCGCTCCGCCGGGTCCGGCGACATGGACGACGACGCGGGTCTCGCCGGGTCGCTCGCGGATGACCTGACGGAAGGTCTCCATCGCCCGAATGAGCTGATCCGCCGGCGCACCGCCGAATCGCACATGGAGAGCCCGGTCCGGGCGGCTGGTTTCGAGTGGCTCCGTGGTCGCGGTAGCCGCCTGGGCCGCGCGGCCGCGGGCCTCATCCGGCAGCGACGGCTCGTCGTCCCACTCGGGGTCTGTTGAATGTACGGATGACGGGGCATGGGTCGGGATGGGCTCTGCCGGGGCGATCCTCGGGAGACCGCCGACACCGATCGCATCCTGGGCGGAGTCGGCGCGCAGGGGCGAGACATAAGGGATGTCGGCACGCCGTGCCGGCGCGGCCGT
>JACVXW010000082.1 GCA_015661135.1 Chloroflexota bacterium | reverse complement strand
GCCGAGCTCCACCTGGCCGCTGAAGCCGCCGGCGTCTCCTCGATCTCCCGCGAGGATGGCCAGCTCGTCGTCCGCTTCGGTGCGGGCCTGTCACGCGCGACGGCGATGCGGTTGCTGGGTCCGGGCGCGCTGCCGGGGTTGCGACCCTCGGAGGTCACCTTCGCCTCCAACCAGGTCCGCATCCGCCTCCCGAAGGACTCGAAGAAGGGCTGGCCGCTCACCCAGGCCATTGTGGCGCGTCTGTCAACGGAACTCGCGACACCCGGGTAACAGCATGCCAAGCGATCTCATCCACTAGTCAGGTGCCCGCATCGGTGCCGACCCGAGTCTCAAGTTGAACACGCGGTAGCCTGCCCGCGCCGCAAGCCTTCATTCCGCCGGGGCGCCAAGGGACCTGATCGGCTCAGCGTCGAGCGCGCCCCCGGCCATTCCGAGGAGCGCCCGACCCCAGACCACGGGTACGGTGAGTCCGGTTGCCGTCCGGCAGTCGATCGAGATCGAGTCGGGATGAACCGGCATGCGGCGCCGCAAGATGCGTGCTCGACCGTACCTGAGCGCGTCTCTGACCGTCCCGAACCGCCGCAGCTCCCCGTCGCTGATGTGCGTTACCACGAAGACGGCCTCTCCGTCGACCGATCGCTCGTATCCCTGGGCCTCGAGCGCGCGAAGCCATCGCGGGGGATACCACTCGGGAGGCTTCCCATCGACCGCAAGTTCAAACCCGTCGATCAGACGCCCGGCCATCCAGCCTCGCTCAGGAGGGGAATCGTCGGGCACGACGGCCGACAAGCTGTGGGGATCCTCGAGGGCCGAGGCCGCCTCCTTGGCGCTGATCCGCCCCCGGTCAGTCTTCGTAGGCATTTCGTTCGCGCTTCGTGGCGCGCCATGCGGGCTTGACAGTGAATCAGCGTCGGCGTTGATTGGCCGAGCGCAGGTGCTCGGCGGGCAAGCCGAGTCCGGCCCGAGCGAGGTACTCGAGTTTGGCGCCGCTCGTCATACGATGCCGCGTTCCGTCCGGTCCGAGCCAGTCGAGGACGAGCGTCCGCGACGCGCGCCCGGCCTCCAGGGCCGCGACTACGGCCGGCCACGCATCATGCGTCGTCCCGAATTGGCCGAGCGTCTTGTTCGACGGGATCAGCCGCAGCGAGTATCCGACGGCGCCATCGATGCAGATCCCGAACCCGTCCCTGGAGAGGCGCGCGTACCGGCCGACTTCGAAGCCCGTGGAGGCCCCCTCAGCCGGTGCCGGGAGGGCGCTGTTGTTCATACGCATGTCGTTCGCGCTTCGTGGCGCGCCGTGCGGAGATGATCCGTGGCCTCGGCCAGCCGTCGGAGGTTACCATGGCCAGAAGCCGTTCCCGAAGGCCGTAGCCGATCGTGAGGTGCCGCCATGCCCGCACCGAATGGCCGACATCGAACCACCCGACAGCGAATCGGTCATTGGACGCGACCGTTGCCTCGTAGAAGTCAACCCCGTGCCGTCTGACGTTCTGTGCCTCTTTCGCGTCGTCCCAGTCGAACCAAAGCACAGGTCGAAACGTAGCAATGGACGCTTAGCCACCAGCCAACCGGCGATCAATCGCGGGCAACTCGCCGGTGCACGGCTGTGCAACTATGTCCGGCGTGAACTCGAAGCCGGATCCGTGGCCGTGGCCGGCGGGGCTTGACGGCCCGACGGCGGCGCCCGGCAATCACCGCGTACTGTTCGAGAACGACCGCGTGCGCGTCATCGAGACGCGAATCCGGGCCGGCGAGACGACGCCGGTCCATACCCACGGTGCCCCGACGGCGACGTACCTCGTATCGGGCTCGCACTTCATTCGACGCGACGAGAACGGTGTGGTCCTGCTCGACTCGGCATCGATCGACCCGCCGCTCGCCGTGCCGACCGTGGCATGGTCGGACTTCCTGCCGGCCCACAGCCTTGAGAACACCGGACCGGACGACCTGCTTGCGATCGGGTTCGAGATCAAGGACTGAACCGGGTTCGCGAGACTGGCGGGGGCGCCGCGCCCGCGCTACGGTAGGCGCCCGCAGGGATCACGCAGGAGCCATTGATGTCGCAGCCGTCCAACGAGGAGATCGTTCACGCGATAGGCGACGGCACGCCGTGACAGCGGCCCCGATGCTCGGTCGGTCGATGGTTGCCCGGATCGCCAGATTCGCGACGACCGTGGGTCTGGTGGCGGCCGGGGCTGGATTGGTCGTGCTCCTCGGTAACGCGGCCAGCGAGGCCGCCGCGAACCCCGGATCGTCCATCGTCGACGGCTATTGGCTTGGACGCCTGCCGTGGACGCCGCTCGGCGTCGTGCTCGTCATCGGGGGGTCGACGATCGCGGCCGCCGCCGGCTCCCTGGCGGCCGTACTGGGCCGCCGATACTTCGTGCTGCTCCCGCTGCTCATGACCGTCTTCTGGTGGATCATTGCGCTCGAGCCGTATCCGGTCGAGCGCGGCTGCAACCCATGCCCAGCGTATGTAGTCGATCCGGTGTCGGTCGCCTACTCGTCGCCCGAGGAGACGTTGGTCGTGCTGGTGCTTCCGGCGGCCATCGTGGGCGTGATGGCCCTCTTCCGGGTGCGGGGGCATGAACGATCCGGCGGGGCGCCATACTCGGATCGGTGAACTCGAATCACGAACCGGGGGCCGGTTCCACTTCGCTTCCGTCGCGGAGCCCTGAACCCGGCCCGGCGCCGTCGCGGAGCCCTGAACCCGGCCCCGCTCCGTCGCGGAGGCCCGAATCGCTCTGGTCGCCCGGCCGACGGCCGCTGACGCTGGGGCTGGTGTTCACGATCACGCTGGTCGCTGCTGAGGCGCTGGCGGTGACGACGGCGATGCCGATCGTGGCTCGGGACCTCGGTGGCCTCGAGCTGTACGGCTGGGTGTTCTCGGCGTTCTTCCTCGGTTCGCTGATCGGCATCACGATCGTCGGCGGGCTCATCGACGAACGGGGTGTGCTGTTCCCGTTCGTGATCGGCCTGGTCCTGTTCACCATTGGGCTCCTGGTTTGCGGGCTCGCGACTTCCATGCCGATGGTCGTCGTCGGGCGGTTCATCCAGGGCGTGGGCGGGGGCGCCGTGCCGCCGGTGGCGTACGTGGCGATTGGACGCAGCCTGCCGGAGCACCTCCGGCCGCGGATGTTCGCGACCCTCTCCGGTGCCTGGGTCGTGCCCGGCCTCGTTGGACCGGCGATCGCGGGACTCGTGGCCGAGACCTGGCATTGGCGCGCGGTGTTCCTGGGGCTGCTCCCGCTCATCGCGATTGCCGGCATCATGGCCACCCGAGCCATGCGGACGATCCCGAAGGTCGCTGCCCCGGGCCGAGACGAGCCGGTTGTCGCCCGCCGGGACCGCGGACGGCGTTTGTCGCTCGCCATCGCCGCGGCTGTCGGGGGCGGGCTCTTGACGACCGGGCTCCTGCTGACGGAGCCGGTCGCCCTTGTCGTCGCCTCCGTCGCAGGCATCGCGATCACGGGCTTCGCGTTCCATCGCCTGACCCCGCCCGGCACGCTCCGTCTGGCCCCCGGATACCCGACCGCCGTCCTGCTGCGGGGCGTCCTCACCTTTGCGTTCTTCTGCGTCGAAGCCAACATCACGCTGCTTCTGCAGGAGGTCCGCGGCTGGTCCGCGTTCGCGGCGGGGGTCGCGCTTTCTGCCGCGACGATCTCGTGGAGCATCGGGTCGTGGTACCAGTCCCGGCACTCGCTCCGGATTGGACCCGAGCGGTTCGTGCGAATCGGCTTTCCCGTGGTCGCCGTCGGGATGGCCGGCACGGCACTCGTCCTGGTGTCCGCCGTCCCCGGGTGGGTAGCAGTTCCGTCGTTCGCGATTGCCGGTCTGGGGATGGGCCTGGCCTACTCGCAGTTCGCGATCATCGTCCTGCGCGACGCGCCACCGGAAAGCCACGGCGCGGCGACTGCGGCGATTTCGCTGTCCGACGCGCTCGGGACGGCGCTGGGTACGGGGATTGCCGGCGCGTTCATTGCCGCCGCCGTCCGGGCGGGTGCGGGGCCGGGCCCGGGACTCGGAGCGGCGATCGCACTGGGGGTTGCCGTGGCCTTGCTCGGCTTCGCCCTGGCCCCGCGGCTCTGGCATCGCGGCACGTCGGTGCCCGTGCCCGCGCCCGCCTGATCCGCGCCCCGCGACGGCGGCAATCTTGTCAGATGCCCTCCAGGCGGGTACAGGTCAACGGTTCGCTCTGCGCCAGATCCGCGCTCACGCTCAAACCGGCACCGAGTCTGTGACATTCGGTCTTCAGGCGGGCAAATGACAGAAACCCTGCGACTAGTACCCGCGTGGGGACCAGATGACAAAAAAATGGATAGTGGCTTGGGCCGTCGGGAGCGGCCGACCAGCGCGGAGCAGGAGCGGCCGGGTCCGTCTCGTACGGTAGACTCGCACGGTCCACGGAGCGTTCGGCCAGCCGCTACGGGCCGGCTTCGACCTTCGCACAGGATCCGCCCAGGAGGAACCCGCCCGCATGTCCGTCGAGACGCTTCGCGCGAAGATCCGCGAGATCCCGGACTTCCCGAAGCCGGGGATCCTGTTCTACGACATCACGACGCTGCTCAAGGACCCGGCGGCGTACCACGAGGCGATCGAGCTCATGCTTGAGCCGTACCGCGACACGAAGGTGGACGTGGTGGTCGGGATGGAGTCGCGCGGCTTCATCTTCAGTGCGCCGATGGCGTTCCAACTGGGCGCCGGCCTCGTTCCCGTCCGCAAGCTCGGCAAGCTCCCGGCCGAGACCCTGTCCATCGAATATGCGCTGGAATACGGATCCAATACGCTCGAGATCCATCGCGACGCGATCCAGCCAGGCCAGAAGGTCCTCGTGGTGGACGACCTCCTCGCGACGGGCGGGACGGTCCAGGGCACGGTCGAGCTCGTCGAGCGCCTGAAGGGCGACATCGTGGGCCTCGCCTTCCTCGTGGAGCTGGACTTCCTCCACGGGCGCGACCGGCTGGACGGCCGTCGCGTCTCGAGCGTCATTCGCTACTGACCGGTCGATCGGCCCGCGTCGAACCGGACATGCCCGCCAGCCTGCGATGAGTGGTTCACCCCCCGATCCGTCCCGTCGGCGATTCTTTCGCCAGTTTGCCGGCGACATCATGACGAGCGCGGCCCAGGTCGTGGGCGCGGTGGCCGAGGTCCGCGATCGATCAGCCGCGGAAGCGCAGGCACTGCTCGCGGGCGATCCGCCCGCGACAGGTCGGGCAGCCGCGCCATCGGCGAAGGCGCCCGCGCCATCGGCCGCGCCATCGGCCGCGACATCGGCCGTCCCGGAGCCGCCGACCGGGTTCCGGACGCCGTTTCGCTTTGACGCGGACGACGTCCTCCTCGTCATCGACCAGCGGGCCCTGCCCGAGGAACTCATCGAGATCCCCGTCCGGAACGCGTATGACGGCGCGCGGGTCATCCGGACCATGGCAGTGCGCGGCGCGCCGGCGATCGGCCAGGTGGCGGCCCTGAGCCTGGCCCTCAGCGGCCGTCTGGCAAGGAATGCGCCGCCGAAGTCGCGCGAGCAGATCATCCGGGGCGCGTCCATGAATCTGGCCGAGGCCCGGCCCACGGCGGTGAACCTCGGATGGGCCGTGCGGCGGGTCATGGCCGCGGCCGCTGCCGCCGAGAAGGGTGGGGCGTCCGGCGGGGAGATCGCCGAGGCGATGCGGGCCGAGGCCGACAAGATCGTCTCCGAGGCAACCGATGACCACGGCGACCTCGCCGCGCACGGCCTGGCCGTGCTCCCGGACACCGGCGA
>JACVXW010000081.1 GCA_015661135.1 Chloroflexota bacterium | reverse complement strand
CTACCGGCAACGACCGTCGAGGCGCTCGCGCTCTTGGTGATCGCGATCGACGGCAAATAAAAGGTCGGAGAGTCGCCGATGGCGACGAGGCCTTCGCCGCGGGCGAGGATGTACGGGGTGCCGGTGGTGCCATCGGCCGCGACGTAGTCCCCGACCCCTTCGGCGATCGCCAGCACCAGGAAGTCGCTTGGCCAACTGTCAAATGCCTCATGGACCGAGCAGGACCAATTGGAGAGAATCTCGTCGGTGAGGCCGGCGAGAGCCGGGTGCGCGGCGACGATGTGGGAGTCGTTGTAGCAGCCAACGCCCGTGACGGTGAAGTCCCCGGCGCTGCTCAGGCTGTTGAAGGCCGGCACCGGGGTCGAGGCGCCTGTGCCGTGGTAGTAGCAGCTCAAGGTGGCGTAGAGCCCCGTCTTGCCTGCTTGGTCGACGGCAAAGGCGATGCCCTTGTCAGTCAGCGTCCCGCCGCCGGACCCCTCGTGGTAGACGGGGTCGGTGCCGATGAGCACCACGTTCCCGTCGACCTCCGGCCCCCAGGTTGCCTGGTTGGCCGTGAACACAGACGGACTGCCGCCGCAGGTGGCATCGCCAAGAATGATGGCGCGATATGACGCGAATTCTTCGGCAGTCATCTCCGACCACGTGCCGTCGCTGACAACCTCGACCGTAAGACCAAGGCCAGCAGCGGCCGTGGCCTCCGTGCTCGAGGCCCCACCGCTCACCGTTGAGCCGAGAATCAAGACCGTGGTGTCATTGCCCGGAACCGCCGCGACCGGCGACAGGACGAATGCGCTCGTCAGCATTGCCAGGGTCGCCGCGAGTCCCAACCGGGATCGCCTCGCCAGCGTGTGTCGTCGTCTCCCGGACGCCTTCATTCGATACCTTCCTCCGCTCCATCCCCCGGAGCCATCGTGCGACCGACCCGAAGAGACGCGGGCCGTGATCACTGCAGACCGGAGTTTAGCGGGGCGAGTAGCCCGAAAGTACCCCCTGAAGGCGGATTCTGGAGGGACTTATCCACATCAGACCTCACCGGACCGAAGTTCACCGGACGGATTACGGTGCATAGGCGCACCACCGGGGGCGGGATGGACCCGCTCCTGGCTTGCCCGGGCTGACAAATAGAAAGAGGGCCGGGGTGTTGCCCCGGCCCTCTTCTTCGAGACCGGTCGCCCGTCAGGGCGACCGGTCATCAGCTACGGAGTTACCGCCAGCGACCCTGGACGGCGTTCGAGAGGCTCCCGAGGAGGTCGCCCCGAACCGAGACCCAGGATGCCGAGCTGGACTTCCAGTAGAAGTACACGTCGCCCGAAGCGTTCGCGACGCGGCCGGTCAGCCGCGTGAAAGCGCTCCAGGTGCCGTCGGCAGCCTTGGTGGCGACGAGGATGCCGACCGTCGCGCCGGCAGCCCCTGCACCATAGGAGATCTTGAAGGTCTGGTACTTGCCCAGCGCCGCCACCTTCGTGGTGGTGCTGAACGGACCAGCCGTCGTTACGCCGAGCGCCGAAGCGTTCGAGCCGGCGCCCGGGAGCGGGGCCGGAGCGCTGACGCTCGCGGAGCCCGACCCGTTGATCCCACCGACGGTGGCCAGGGCGGTCACCGTGCCGGTGTTGAACGGGGCGAGGTAGGTCGCCGTCGCCATGCCATTGGTGGTCACGGTGACGGGTGTTGCGGCGCCGGAGCTGAGGAGCAGCGCCGCCCCAGTGCCGTCGGCAACGGGCCGACCGCCGGCATCCTTGGCGGTGACGGTAATCGTGGCGCTTCCGCCGGGGACGATCGTCGCCGCGCTGAAGGCCACGGTGACAGTCGCCGTGACATCAGAGCAGTTGACCGTCACGGCATTGGACGTGACGCCACCGGATGTGACCTTGACGGTCGCAGCACCGGCGAGGCCGGCGCAGTCCACGGTGACCGACCCGTTGCCGGTTGCCGTACCAGGGGACTCCACGACAGCTCCGGTGGTGAGAATCGTCACACTCGAGGAGGCTGCGGTCGATCCCGCAGTTGCAACGAGGTTGCCCGCGGCATCCTTGGCGGTGAAGCGGACAACGTCCGCCGTCGCGGCGGCTCCCATCGCCATCGCGAAGATGTTGTTCGTCGCCGTCACAGACGCGATCGGGCCGGTGAACGTGAAGGTCAGCGGGGCGAACGTTGTCGTCGCTCCGCCGGTCTTCGTGACCGAGATACCAATGGTGGCCGTGCCTGCGAGGCCGCTGCCACCGATGTTGAACGCGTACCAGCCCGCCAGAACGTTCGCCGTCGTGGACGTCGCCTGGGCGGTGCCGGCGGTGGCTGCGGCTGCGCCAGAGGAAACCGGGACCGCCAGCCCAACGGGCGTGATGGTCACGTTGACCGTGTGATTGGCCGTAATGGCGGAGCCATTGCCGTCCTTGAGGTTGACGCAGAGCTTCGCGGCCGGGTTCGTGCCCATCGGAGCAACATTGGCAGCAAGGGCCGCCACGTTGCAGGCGCCGCCCGTCGCTTCGAACCTGGCAGAGCTGTTCGCAACCGACAGGTCAAGGCCGCTTGTCGCGGTGAACGTGATCGTCAGTGTGCCTTCAAGGGTCGCGATGCCCGTCGCGGTCGCGATCGAGTAGACGCTGACCACTGCGCTGCCGGGGGCGGCAGGAGCGCGCAGCGTAATCGTGGCGCCGGTCGGGTTGCTCGCGTCGGCCGCAGTGACGATGCCGCCGACGAGGACGAATGCAGCCGTGGAGCCGATGATCGAGGCGCCGGTCGCGCTGATGTACAGGCTCGAGCCGGCGAGTGCTCCACCTTCGCCCGTGAGGGTGACGGTGCTGATGCCATCGGCGACCTGTGCGCAGGTCACGGCGGTGGCCACGGCTGCGGCCGTGCAGTCCAGCTTGGCGCTTTGGTCGGATTCCCCTGCGGCGCCCAGGTGGGCGAATGCCGCCGAGGTGGTAAGGGAGGCAATCAATGCGGCCGAGAGGGCTGCGCTGATGGCCTTCTTCCAGATTCTCAAGGTGTATCTCCTTTGATTGGGCTTTCGACGATTCCGACCCGCGGGTCGGGGGTCCGGGATGACGGTCCATCCTCCTCAGTGGATCCCGGGCTGCGCTTTCCTGTGTTGACAGCCTTCCGGAAGGCCCGGAACGGCAAGACGGGCATTGCCCGCCCTGCTGCTACGGCGATGGGGTGACGCCCGCCGTGGGGGCGGGCGATTCAGTGGGACTGGGCGGCGGCGTGCGCCGCGGCTTTTCAGTAGGCGTGGGGGTTGGCGCGAGCGTCGGCTCGGGCGCTGGTGTTGGCGCGAGCGTCGGCTCGGGCGCTGGTGTTGCCGCGAGCGTGGGCTCGGGTACTGGGGTTGGTGCCGCCGTCGGCGAAACCGCCACCGGCCCGGTCGTCCCCGTCGGAGCGGTCGTGGGCGCGGTGGTCTGCGGCGGCGTCGGCGCCAACGTCGGCGTCACTTCGGGCGCCACTGTAGCACCCGGAGTGGGGATAAGTGCAGTCCCGGCGAAGAAAGTTCCTGCTGCGAACACGAGCGCCGCGCTCAGCAAGGCGACTGAGACGAGGGTGACGATGAGCGTTCCGGTCGTCCGCATCGCGCCGCGGAATACCACCCTCGGCAGATCTCCGAGCCACGAGCGGTGTTCGTGTCGCCGCCGCCGATCCAGGATCGCCTCAAGGATGAGGCGCTCATCGAAGCTCGGCGAGGGGCTGGGCTGGGGCATCGTGGCGAGGAGCTCGACGAGGCTCATGAACCCCTGGAGCTCCACGGAGCATGCTGCACAGGCCGTCAGGTGGGTGCGAAGGGCGGCCCCGGACGGTGCATCCAGAGCTCCCAGCAGGTACGCGTCGATCAGGGGACGCGCGGACGCGCAGTCAATCGGCGCGCGGGGATCGATCGGCTTCACAGTCAGGTAATGACCTCGTGCCAGGGAAAAGTTGCAAGGGGCGCCTTGCCCTTGGGTGCCGGCGGACGGACGTTCAGTGGTCGGGGCGCCTCAGGATCGGCGAGGCGGGGACGGCGCCGGCACTCCGAGGCCGGGCAGAGGGACGGCTCGACCAGCGTCCGACTCGGCGAGTGCGATCGCTGGGATCCCCGGATCTCGGCCGGATCCCTCGAGCGCGTACGTCGTCTCCAGGTGCCGTGCGAGGTCCGCCCGGAGGAGTCGCGTGCCTCGAAGCAGGTGACTCTTGAACGTATTCAGCGGCACTCCCATGGCCTCGGCGGAGGCCGAGTATTCGAGGCCGATGACGAATCGGAGGACGACGGCAGCTCGGTAGTTGAACGGAAGGCGCTCGATGGACGCCGCGACCTGGGCACGGAGTTCGGCCGACTCGGCGGCGGCGAGCGGATTGCCGTCGACGCCAGTGTCGATGAGGCGCACGGCCGTCAGCTGGCCCTCCACGCCGCCTTCGAGCGTACTCAGGGACGTGTTCGCGTGGGCTCGCGCGCGGGCCGCTGCGCGCCTGGCGATCCGGACCGTGATCGTGTTGAGCCACGCTGCCAGCGATGGCTTCGGCTCAAATCGGTCGATCGCCTTGAAGGCCGCAAGAAAGGCCTCCTGGACCACGTCCTCGGCCGCCGCTCGATCGCCGGTCAGGCGATGGGCCAGCGTGAAGAGCCGCGGGCGGTGCTCCCGGACGAGCACGGCGTACGCGGTATCCGAACCCTCCCTGCATCGCCGGACGAGCTCGACTTCGTCCAGCACCCGGTCCGTCACCACACCTCCGGTCGATCGATCCGCGGCGCTCCCGCCCGCGGCAGCCGCGGCCTGGGGTTCTGCGCGGAGGCCTGCGCGGAGCCGCCGACTCGACACCTCCGAGGAGGCGACCACGCCAGTCTGCCACACACGGACAGGCAATCGCCATTGACGCGCAGGCAATAGGGCTTGTTCCACCCGCGTACCATCCCGCGGTGAGGGGTCAGCCCGCAACAGGACCATCGGGGGATTCCCTGCGGCGTCCCGCTGCGCAAGCGTCACGCAGCGGATTCAATTGCCGCAGGCACCAAGAGGGACAAATGCAGATGAATGGTCTTCGATCCGCGGGGTCCTCGCGGCGGTCATCGACGGTTGGGCTGGTTGGCGCGCTGCTCGGCAGCATGCTCCTGACCGGGGTTGTGCAGGCCGCGACCGTGACCATCTTGATCGAGCACTATGTCTTCAGTCCGTCCCCGGTGACGATCGTCACGGGTACCACCGTGACCTGGGTGAACAAGGACCCGACCGAGCATTCGATCGTCTCCGACACGGGGGCCTTTCCGAAGTCAGCCGTCCTCAAGACCGGCGACAAGTACTCGGTCAAGTTCTCGAAGGCCGGCACCTACAACTATCACGATGGGTTCAGCACGCTCGTGCGCGGGACGATCGTCGTCACCGGCCCTACCGTCACCCCGAAGCCAACGCCCAGGCCCACGCCAAAGCCGACGCCCAAGCCCACGGCGGCACCGACGGTTGCAGCGACGCCCACCGCAGAGCCAACTCCCACCGCGATCGCCGAAGCGACTCCCGCCCCGACAGGCACGGAGCCGGCGGGGTCAGGGACGCCGGGCAGCAGCCCAACTGCGGCGCCCACCGGGTCCGGCGGAGATGGCGCCCCTGCGAGTGGAGGGGCATTCGACCTCGGGAGCATCGTGGCCGGGCTCGGGCTGGCGGTCCTCCTCTTCCTGGCCTGGGTCGGCTTCCAGACCCTCCGGCGCAATCGACCTGGACCGCCGACCGGCGGCGCCGGGGGCGGGAGCGGTGGTGGTGGTTCGAGCGGCGATGGCTCGGGCGGCGGCGGCGGCGCGGGTGGC
>JACVXW010000080.1 GCA_015661135.1 Chloroflexota bacterium | reverse complement strand
GAGATCACGGACCAGTCGACCGCGAAGCCGAAGGGGTCGCTCTCCCGCCGCTCCATGATGACGATGTCGTTCTCGGCCAGATAGCGACGATTCTCGCGGAGCCGGGGCAGGATCTCCCGGGCCGCGATCGAGGTCGGCAGGTTCCACTTCGGATTCAGAATCACCGCGTCGAGACGGGCCTGCACCACCGGCGTCGGGTGCTTGAGATCGCCGACGACGACGCGGGAGGTCAGCACGGTGCGGTCGTCCTCGACCACCCGCAGCGTGGCATCGGCCGCGTTCACGGTGACGTAGCGCGGCCCGAGATCGCGCGGGAGCCAGCGCCAGCGCTCCAGGTTCAGGGTGATCTGCCGGGTCCGGTCGGAGGCCGGGACGTTCAGGGCGCGGACGGTCGCCTCGCCCACGATCCCGTCGGCGGCGAGCCCGTGGCGCGCTTGAAAGCGACGCACGGCCTCCTCGAGCCGGTCGTCGAACAGGGTGGCGGGCACACCGGCCACGACCTCGTCCTGGGCCGCAAGGCGAGCCCGGACGGCGGCGACCCGGGCGTCGTCGTCTCCCGGCCTGAGCGGCACGCCCGGAGGCACCCGCGGCCAGTCGCTCTGGGCCGCGAGGGCCCGATAGCGTCGTAGCGCCTCGACGAGCCGCCCGTAGTCCTTCCCCGGCGGCGGCAGCGACGCCAGCAGCGCGGGAAAAGTCGCCGGCTGGCGGATGCCCTGGATCAGCGCCGACACCGCGTCGAAGGGTGGCGCGGGAATCCCCCAGTCCGGGTCCCGGCGCCCGGGCGGCAACCGGCCGGCCCGGACATCGCGCGCGTAGCCGAGGAACGCGGCGGTCAGCAGCAGGTCGAGCTCGGCGGCATGCCCCCCATTCGAGCTCGCTTGGCGGGCTCGGATCGCGTCGACATGGTAGCGCGCGGGGTCGAGTCCGTGCGTCTCGGCGGTGACCAGCGCCCGGAGGAGCAGCGTCGCGCGATCGGGCCCGCCGTCGCGCGGGTCCCACGCCGGGGCGAAATCCCGTGGTCGGTAGAATCGCCCGAGCGCCCGCGGATCGAGCGACTGCCCGTCGATGCGGAGCCCGTCCGGCCGGTCCAGGAGCTCCCGGATGCGCTGGCTCGTGGAGGCGGGGGCCGCGTCCACCGGCCCCACGATCGAGGCGGCAAAGAGCACCGCGGCGGCGGCCGCCGCCACGCGGCGGCGGAGCGCCCACCCGGAGATCCACTCCGCCGCGCGTCTCACCGTGCGCCGGAGCGAACGGCGGCGCCGTCGGCGGCGGCGAGGGCGTGGCGCAGGACCTCGTCCGCATCGTCGACGAAGATGAAGGTGAGCTGGCGCCGCAGTTCCTCCGGCACGTCTTCGACGTCGCGTTCGTTCCGCGCCGGCAGGATGACGGATCGGATCCCCGCCCGGTGCGCGGCCAGGACCTTTTCCTTGATCCCCCCGACCGGGAGCACCTTGCCGCGCAGCGTGATCTCGCCCGTCATGGCCAGGTCGTTGCGCACCGGCCGCCGAGTGGCGAGCGAGGCCAGGGCCGTCACGATGGTGACGCCGGCCGAGGGCCCGTCCTTCGGGATGGCCCCGGCCGGAACGTGCACGTGAATGGTTCGTCCCTCGAAGAGCTTGGGATCGACGTCGAGCGCCTCGGCGTTGGACCGCACATAGGACACCGCCGCCTGCGCGCTTTCGCGCATCACATCACCCAGCATGCCGGTGAGCACGAGCCGCTCTTCGCTGCTCGGCATCATCGTGGCCTCGACGAACAGCACGTCGCCACCGGTCGGCGTCCAGGCCAGGCCCGTAGCGACCCCCGGACGGTTGGTGCGCTCGGCCACTTCGTCGAAGAAGCGCGGCCGGCCGAGGTACTCCGTCACCTGATCGGCGGTGATCCGGACCGCCTGGCTCTGGCCTTCCGCCAATCGCCGGGCCACCTTCCGGGCGGCGGCGGCGATCTGGCGCTCGAGGCTGCGCACGCCGGCCTCGCGGGTATGGCCCCGCACGATCTGGCGAATGGCCTCCGGCTCGAACGCGAGCTCGGCCGGAGTGAGGCCGTGAGCCGCGAGCTGCTTCGGGATGAGATACTGTCGCGCGATCCCGATCTTCTCCTCGTCCGTGTAACCGGACAGGGTCAGGATCTCCATGCGGTCACGCAGGGGACCGGGAATGGTCTCCAGCGTGTTCGCGGTGGCGATGAACAGGACCTGCGACAGGTCGAACGGCACGCCGAGGTAGTTGTCGACGAACGTGTTGTTCTGCGCCGGATCCAGCACCTCCAGCAGCGCGGACGACGGGTCACCGCGCCAGTCGGCCCCGATCTTGTCGATCTCGTCGAGCATGAACACCGGATCGCGCGTCTCGGCGCGACGGATCGCCTGGATGATGCGGCCGGGCAGCGCACCGATGTACGTCCGCCGGTGGCCGCGGATCTCCGCCTCGTCCCGCACTCCGCCCAGGGACATGCGCGCGAACCGGCGGCCCAGCGCCCGGGCGATGCTCTGGCCGAGACTGGTCTTGCCTACACCGGGGGGGCCCACGAAGCAGAGGATGGGCTCGCGCGACTCGGCGGGACCAGGACCGCCGGAGCCCCCGCCGCGCTCCTGACGGAGCTTCTTGACCGCCAGGTACTCGAGGAGGCGGTCCTTGATCTTCTCCAGGTCGAAGTGGTCCTGGTCCAGGACCTCACGGGCGCGGCCGATGTCGATGGTCCCGCCGTCCACCTTGCTCCAGGGCAGGCTCGCCATCCACTCCAGATAGGTGCCGATCATGCCGTGCTCGGGCGAGGACGGCGAGAGGCCCGCCAGCCGGACCAGCTCTCGTTCCGCCTCGCGCCGCGCCTCGTCGGGCAGCCCGGCCTCCTCGATGCGCCGGCGCAGCTCGCCGGCCTGCTCGTCTCCCTCCCGATCCTCGCCGAGCTCCCGCTGGATGGAGCGGAGCTGCTCGCGCAGATAGTACTCCCGCTGCTTCTTGGACAGCCGCTCCTCCGTATCGCTGGTGATCTTGCGCCCCAGCTCCCGCACGGCCAGCTCGCGCTGAAGCAGATCCACGAGCCGCCGGAGCTTGGCGGGCACCGGATCCATCTCGAGCAGCTCCTGGCGCACCGGCAGATCGAGCGGAACCAGGGACGCCACGAAGTACAGGAAGTGGCGGGGGTCGGTGAAGCTCTCCGCCGCAAACCCGAGCTCGTCGGGCAGCTCCGGGGATGCCTCCACCAGCCGGCGGAAGATATCGGCGGCCGCCCGGCGCAGCGCATCCACCTCGGTCCCCTCCACCACCTGATCCGGGGCCGCCTCGACGCGCGCGACAATGTACGGCTCCGTGCCGGCCCAGTCGAGAATCTTGATTCGCTCGATCCCCTGCACCATCAGGCGGACGCTCCCGTCGGGCCCCCGCGCGAGCTGGTGAATCATTCCCACGGTGCCGAGTCGGTAGAGCACGTCCGGCGTCGCCGGCTCCGGCGTGGGATCGCGCTGCGCCACCAGCGCCAGCAGCCGGTTGCCGCGCATCACGTCGTCCACGAGCCGGACGGACCGCGGCTGGCCCACCACGAGCGGCGCCGCGGTCAGCGGGAAGACCACCGCGTCCCGGAGCGGCAGGACCGGGAGCACGTCCGGAACGACGAAGCCGGCGGGGCCGGGCGCCTGAACCGCCATCAGCCGCCTCCGGTGAGCTTCGGCAGGGTGATGCGGAGCAGGCCACGCTCGTAGCGCGCCTCGACTCGGTCCGCGTCGACGGCGGACGGCAGCACCACCTCCACGTGGAACGGGCCCTGGCGGATGCCGGCCGCGTGGTAGACGGCGCCTTCCGCGCACGAGGGGAGCCGTCGGTGCCCTTCGACGACCAGCGCGTCCTCGAAGAGCTGGACCTCGAAATCGTCTTCATCGAGCCCGGCAAGCTCCACCAGGACCTCGAGCGCGGTCGCCGTCTCGTACATGTCCGCATCGGGCCGCCAGCCGACCCGCGGGAGCGGGCGCAGGCGATCGCTCGGCCAGATATCTCCGAGCGGCCACGCGGGCGCGGAGCGCACCAACATTGCGTAGCGGTAGCTCAAGCGTCGGTATCTCATCGTCTCTCCCGGGCTCCCGGCTCATTGTGCCAGCCCTCGGTCCCTCGCGCGAGGAACGCATCCACGAGCGACCCCAGCGTGGGCTCCCCGGCGTCCTGGAACTCGTAGCGGGCGCGCACCACCGGCTTCTCGAGCGCGATCAGCGCGGCCAGATCGAGCGGGGTGGCCGCCACCACCACGTCCGCGACGGCCCGATTGATCGTCTCGCGGAGCTCCTGCAGCTGGCCCGCGTCGTAGCCGACCGCCGGGAGCACGGGACCGATGTGCGGGTAGCGGGCAAAGACTTCCCGCACGCCGGGCGCGGCGGAGGCGCGCGGATCCACGATGGCCGCCGCGCCGCCCGTCGTGGCCGCGACGTAGCCCGCCCCGTACGCCATGCCGCCGTGCGTGAGGGTCGGGCCGTCCTCCACCACCAGGACGCGCCGCCCCCGCACCGCGGCGGGGTCGTCCAGCCGGACCGGAGAGGCCGCGCGCACGATCGTGGCCCGCGGATTGATCGCGCGCGCCTCGTCGATGACCGCCCGCACGTTGCCGGCCGGGGCCGCGTCCACCTTGTTGACGACGACGACGTCCGCCATGCGCAGCACCGCCTCACCGGGGTGGTAGCCGTCGGCCTGCCCGGGCCGGAGCGCGTCGGCCATGACGATGTGCAGATCCGGCCGCAGCAGCGGGAAGTCGTTGTTGCCGCCGTCCCAGACGATGAGGTCCGCCTCCCGCTCGGCGAGCTCCACGATCGCCGCGTAGTCCACCCCCGCGAAGACGACGTTTCCGGCGGCCAGGTGCGGCTCGTACTCTTCACGCTCTTCGGCGGTGCATCCCGCGGCGTCGAGATCCTCGCGCCGGGCGAACCGCTGCACGCGCTGCCGCTCGAGGTCGCCGTACGGCATCGGGTGCCGCAGCACCGCGACCCTCCGCCCGCGCGCGCGGAGCCGCCGGCCGAGCCAGCGCGCGGTCTGGGACTTGCCGCACCCGGTCCGGATGGCCGAGATGGCGAGCACCGGCACGCGCGCCCCGAGCATCGTGCGTCGTGGACCGAGCAGGGCGAAATCCGCGCCCGCGGCCAGGGCCCGCGAGGCCAGGTGCATCACCACCGCGTGCGTCACGTCGCTGTACGCGAACACGACGCGATCCACCCCCTCGCGCCGACAGATCGCTTCCAGCTCGGCCTCGTTCTCGATCGGAATGCCCGCCGGATAGCGCGCCCCGGCGAGCGAGGCGGGATAGCGGCGGTCGCTGAGGCGCGGGATCTGGGCCTGGGTGAACGCCACCACATGGACGCCCGGGTCGTCGCGGTAGACCACGTTGAAGTTGTGGAAGTCGCGGCCGGCTGCGCCCAGGATCACGATGCGCGTGGGCATGCCTCACCAGAGGAAGAACTCGGCCTCGCTCTCGACGCCGGATCCCTTCGTGAGCCCGGTGAACACGTCGTGCTCGGTCAGGATGCCCACGAGCCGGCCGTCCGCGACGACCGGCAGGCTGCCGATCCTCCGCTGGAACATCGTCAGGGCCGCCTGGACCAGCGGGGTCTCGGCCTGGGTCGTCACGACCGACCACGTCATCACGTCCCGGACTCTCGGCGCCTTGACCCGGTGGGGCGCCAGGCCCGTCTGCTCCGCCAGCGCGGGCAGGAAGGCCGCGTGCCGCAGGTCGCGATCCGTGACGATCCCGAGTACGTGCGCGTCCGCATCGACCACCGGGAGGTGGCG
>JACVXW010000079.1 GCA_015661135.1 Chloroflexota bacterium | reverse complement strand
CCTCGCAGTGGTTGCAGCGCAGGACGGCGATGTCCCGGCGCGTCTCGGGGAAGGTCCCGCGCTCGACGTACTTGACCCACGTCCGGTTGACCCCGAGGGGGACCTCATTCTCCGATTTGCATGCCGTGGTGCAGGCGTGGCAGCCGATGCACGAGGTCTGGTCGATGACCCAGGCGAAGGTGGTCAAGGCCGGCCGGACTCCTGACGATGCTCATCGTTGACACGTCGGATGTGGCGGGAGTATATAGGCACATCGCGATACCGCAAGACGCCCCGGCGCAGCCGGACCAGGGTCTTGCTGGATGCCGGCAACCGCCCGCAGGAGTGCCCGATGTCAGACGCGCCGACCCATGATCGAGTCCTCGACGCCAAGGGCCTGCTGTGCCCGATGCCCATCGTGAAGCTCGCCAAGTTCGTCCGGGAGATGGACTCCCAGCAGGTCGTCCTCCTCGAGGCCACGGACCCGGGCGCCGTGCCGGACGTGGCGGCCTGGTCCAGGAATACCGGCCACCCGGTCATCCACCAGGAGACGGTGGACAAGGTCATGCGCTTCTGGATCCAGAAGGCGTGACGGGCGCCCTGCGCCGCACGCCCGCCTGACGAGGAACCGATGTCCCGCATCCTCTACGTCCACACCGGCGGCGTGAACAACCCGGAGCGGAGCGCCACGCCCATCTACCTGGCCACCACCGCGGCCGCGATGGACGTGGAGGTCGGGATCTACTTCACGGTCAACGGCCCCACGCTCCTGCGCAAGGGCGCCGCCGAGGCGCTCATCGTGCCCAAGTACGACGGCAACGGGGCTCCGCTCAAGCGGTTCATCGATCAGGCCCTGGACATGGGCGTGAAGTTCTACGTCTGCCAGCCGTCGCTTGACCTCCACGGCCTGACGAAGGACGACCTCATCGACGGGGTGGAGATGATCGGGGGTGCCGCGTTCAACGACATGGCCCTCGAGGCCGATCAGGTCATCTGCTTCTAGTGGCCTGACCCATGGTCCTCCAGGCCCGCTACGCCGACGTCCCGATCGAAGAGAAGCAGCGCCTGTTCGACGAGGTCAAGGCGGACGCCCGGTTCGAGAGCTACCTGTACGGCTGCTACGAGTGCGGCATCTGCGTCGCCGCCTGTCCGTCGGCACGTTTCTACGACTTCTCACCGCGAAAGATCGCCCAGGCGGCGTCGCGCGAAGACCTGCCGATGTTCTACGAGCAGCTCAACGACGACATCTGGAACTGCTCGCAGTGCTTCTCCTGCACCCGTTGCCCCCGCGGTAACAACCCGGGCGGCCTCATCACGATCATGCGCGAGGTCTCCATCAACAACGGCCTGACCTCGGCCAAGACCGCCCTCGAGGGCTATGGGCGGGTCGTCTACAAGATCATGTCGACCGGGACGCAGGTCTCGCCGGACATGCTCCAGCCGAACGCGTTCCCGGACTGGGGGCCACACGTCCAGGAGATCTCGGACAACCTGGCGCTATGGCGACGCGCGCTCCCCCCGGACACGATGCACACGACGTCGACGGCCTGGTATGTCGACGACAGGACGCTGACCGAGCTGTATCTCATCTGGCACATGACGGGCGTGCTTGACATGATCAAGCAGGTCGACACGGGCCTCCACATGATCCTCAACGACGTCATGGAAGAGCTTCTCGAAGAAGCCGGCTTCACGCCCGAGTAGAGGAGACTCCCGATGCCGATCCCGCTGAATGTTCTAGACACCCGCCGCGACTCGCGCGAAGAGCGCGGTCCAGCCGTGCCGCCCACCGAGGACGTCCGCGAGCAGGTCTTCGAGCTCGAGGCCAAAGGGGAATGGCTCGTCCAGCGCGTCCCCGATCCGTGGATCGGGGTGACCACCAAGTACGGGCGGATCAAGAAGATCCCGGTGGCCAAGACCTGGCACCACAAGTCGTGCGGTCAGTGCGGTCACATCCCAGGCTATTCGACAGCCATCTTCTGGCTTATCCGAAAGCTCGGGCTGGACTACAACGACCCGAAGGACCAGACCTCCTGCACCGCGTGGAACTACTACGCGTCGGCGACCTCCAACCAGGGCGCCCAGGCGGCCGTCGCCATGCGCAACTTCGGGGCCGCGTACGAATCGGGGTACTTCCCGATGATCCACTGCGGGACCTCATATGGGCACTACAAGGAGGTCCGCGAAGAGCTCGTCCACTCCGCCCAGCTCCGTGACGAGGTCCGCCGGATCTGCGACAAGCTCGGCAAGCCGTTCGTCATGCCCGAGGAGATCGTCCACTACTCCGAATGGATCTACGCGATGCGGGACGAGTTCGCCAAGCGACGGGTCCTCGACCTCTCGAGCATCGACGTGACCGTCCATCCGGCCTGTCACTACCACAAGCTCGTGGTCGAGGACGCGATCTACGACCCGGACGTGTACGGCGGGCAGCGGACCGCAGTGGTCTCCGCGGTCGTCACCGCCCTCGGCGCCAACGTCAAGGACTACAGCACCTGGTTCGATTGCTGCGGCTTCGGCTTCCGGCACATCCTGGTCCAGCGTGACTTCACCCGCTCGTTTGCGACCCTGCGCAAGATCGACGTGATGCGGGAGGAAGCGAACCCCGACGTGGTCCTGACCCACGACACCGGCTGCGTGACGACGCTCGACCAGAGCCAGTTCGCCGCCCGCGCCCACAAGCCGAACGTCGGAATCCCGGTCATGTCCGAGGCGCAGTTCGCGGCGCTGGCCATGGGTGCGCATCCCTATCGCGTCTGCCAGCTTCACTGGCACAGCACGGAGTACCGCCCGCTGCTCGAGAAGATGGGGATCGACTGGCGAGAACGGTGGCGCGAGTTCGAGGACGACCTCGAGCGACTGAAGAAGGACGACAAGGCATTTCTGACTTGGGAGGACGCCGATGCCTGAGACGATCCTGGTGATCGGGGGTGGACCCGCCGGCCTCGAGGCCGCGCGATCCATCGCGACCATCGGCGGGCGAGCGATCCTGGTGGAACGCCGCCCGGTGCTGGGCGGCACGCCCGACGAGTCGAACTACGCCGCCCTCACCCCGCGGATGGGCTCTGCCCAGGATGCGCTCGACATCCTCCGCGCCGGAGTGGTGGATCCTGACATCGACGTCCGCGTCAACACGACCGTGACCGGCTGCAGCGGGACGGTCGGTGACTTCGCGGTGACCCTGATCAGCCCGACCGGGGAGACGACCGAGTCCGTCGGCTCGATCATCGTGGCGACCGGCTTCCAGCACTTCGATCCGGGCCGCGAGACCCAGATGTACGGCTACTACGAGCACGCCGACGTCATCACCCTGCCGGACGCCGAGAAGATGCTCAAGGAGCATCACTTCGTCCGCCCCTCGAACGGCGAGGCGCCGCGCAACGTGGCCTTCATCCAGTGCGTCGGGTCGCGCGACCGGCGCCTCGGCAACGAGTACTGCTCCAAGGTTTGCTGCGGCGTCGCCTCCAAGGAGGCGATCGAGATCCGCCGACTCCTGCCGGACTGCAAGGTCTACATCTTCTACATCGACATGCGGATGTACGGCTACTGGGAGAACGAGATCTACTGGCCCGCCCAGGAGCAGTACAACGTCACCTACATCCGGGGCATCGTCACCGAGATCGTCGCCAAGGACGGGCGCCTCCTGATGAAGGGCGAGGACACCACGATGGGCCGCCCGCTCGAGGTGCTCATGGACGTCATCGTCCTGTCGGTCGGGATGGAGCCGAGCCGGGGTACGCGGGACGTCGCCGGAATCCTGGGCATCGCCCAGAACAAGTACGGCTTCATCGCCCTTCCCGGGGAGCCGATGGACGTCGTCTCCACGTCCGTGCCGGGGATCTTCGTGGCCGGGGCGGCCGCAGGCCCCAAGGACCTCGAGGACACCATCGGCATGGCCGGTGCCGCGGCCGTCCGCGCCGTGGGCGCGGTGCGCGGAGGAGCCCGGGCCGGGGCGGCAGCCGCCCGATGACCTGGGGTCCGGCCGTCTTCGGAGGCGGCTCCTTTGCCCAGGGCGGGATCGCGGATGCGGTGGACGCGCCGAGCGCGGTCGAGTTCATGCGCGAGGCCCTGGTCAAGATCAGCGAGGAGGACATCGGGACGGTGGCCGACCTCCTGGCCCACAAGCACGCGGACATGGCCCCGTTCCTCGCGGCGGACGCCCTCGCAGTCGCGAACGCGGACGCCGTCCGGCCGATCCTGGATCGGGTCTTCGCGACGCGCCGCCGGGCAGACGAGCTGCTCGTGGCCGCGGGCGGCCCGGTGATGGCCGAGGCGATCCGGGAACTCGTGCACGGGTCAGGGCGGGTGGAGACCCGGTTCAGCGCGTTCGATGCGAAGCTCGCGGCCATCGAGCCGGCGGTCCGCCGGGACCTTGCCGGCGAGTGTCTTCACTTCTTCGATCCGGACCGCTACTGGATGTGGAGCCGCTGGATGTGGGACCCTGAGGCGCGGACCGGGGCGCTCCCGCTCGTGATGGTGGAGGCGTTCGACTTCGACGGCGCCGATGCCGGGGCCGTCTACCTCCGGGTCGGCGCCGCGACTGCGGCGGTCATCAGCACCGCCCGTGAGCTCGGGTTCCAGCGCATGGGCGCCAGCCCGTACGCCGTGGACGTCTACCTCGCCGCGATCTACGGGATCTACCTCTACACCATCACCCGGCTCCGGATGACCCAGGAATTCAATCGGGTCATTCCGCAGCTCCCGGATCTTGTGCGACGGCTGCTCGGCGTCAAGCATCTCGGCGACGCGGCCAGAGGTACGTTGGATGGGGCGTGATCTCCCGGTCATCAAGGTCGACAGGGTCACGGAACTCGAGCACGCCGTCGTGGACGGGGTCGACATCTCCGGTCACTGGAACCGGATGTTCTCCGACCGTTCCACGACCGCGTACCCGACGGAGGCGATGGACTGGGTCACCTCGCTGGACGGCGGCGAGTCCATGCGCGGCTGCTACCAGTGCGGCAAATGCGTGCCGGTCTGTCCCGTCAATCACGTCGGGGACTACGGCCCACGCAAGCTGAACGCCAAGATCATCCGCGGCAACACGCTCATGGATGACCCGGACCTGTGGCTGTGCACGACCTGCGGGAACTGCTACCGGGTCTGCCCCAAGGAGGTCAACCCGCTCAAGATCATGCCCGCCATCCGCGAGCAGGCGGTCCTGGAGGGCAAGGTCCCGGACGAGCTGTCCGTTGTCTTCCGCAACCTCCAGAAGTCCGGCAATCCGATGGGCGAATCGCCCCGCAAGCGGATTGACTGGATCGCGGAGGCGGGCGTGGACGTCCCGATCATCAGCCAGATCGGCCGGCCCGTGGACGTCCTCTGGTACGTCTCCGATTACACCAGCTATCACCCCCGGGGCAAGGACGCGGCGCGGGCGATGGCGCGCGTGATGACCGCGCTCGGGGTGGACTTCGCGATCCTCGGTCCGGAGGAGCGCAGTGACGGTGACTCGGCCCGGCTGGCCGGCGAGAGCGGTCTCTTCGAACTCCTCGCCGAGCAGAACATCAAGGCCTTCTCGAAGTACGAGTTCACGCGCCTCGTGGTCATGGATCCGCACGCCTTCAACGCATTCAAGAACGAGTACCCCCGCCTGGGCTGGGAGGGTGAGGTCCTCCACTACACGCAGTTCCTGGCACCACTGGTGGGCCGGATCGAGTTCCGATCGTCGATCGAGCTCGACGTGACGTACCACGACCCGTGCTACCTCGGCCGGAACAACGGCGAGTACGACGCCCCGCGGAAGTTGCTGGAGGCGATCCCCGGGATCCGCCTCGCGGAGATGCCGCAC
>JACVXW010000078.1 GCA_015661135.1 Chloroflexota bacterium | reverse complement strand
GAGGCCGGCAACATCTTCGCGATCCCCACCTATCTGTTCATCGGGTCGGCACTGCTGATGATCGTCATCGGGACGTTCCGAATCGTCGTTGGCGGCGAGCACGGCGACTTCGCGCCACAACTGGTCGAGCAGGTGGGCCAGATTCCCCAGGAAGTGGGCATCCTGCTGCTCCTGCGCGCGTTCGCGGCCGGCGCGGTCGCGCTCACGGGGACCGAGGCCATCGCCACCGGCGTTCCGGCGTTCCAGCCCCCGGAGTCGAAGAACGCGGCAACGACGCTTGCCGCGATGGCCGTGCTCCTTGGCGTGCTGTTCATCGGGATCACCTTTCTGGCCGTGAACTTCGGGATCACCCACACGGAACTGCCCGAGAAGCAGACGGTCATCAGCCAGGTCGCGCGCAAGATCTACGGCGACGGGTCCATTCCGTTCTACCTGTTCCAGGCGTTCACGGCCCTGCTCCTCTTCCTCGCCGCGAACACGAGCTTCAATGCCTTCCCGCGGCTGCTCGCAATCCTGGCCGGCGATTCACACATGCCGCGCCAGTTCGGCCTTCGCGGCGACCGCCTGGCCTTCTCGTACGGCATCGTCGTCCTCGCTGTGGTGGCCTCGCTCCTGATCGTCCTGTTCAACGGCGAGACGCACCTGCTTATCCCGCTGTACGCGGTCGGCGTCTTCATCGACTTCACGATCAGCCAGGCTGGCATGATCCGCCACTGGCTCCGGGAGCGGCCGCCCGGCTGGCAGCGCCGACTTGCGATCAATGCCTTCGGTTGCACGCTGACGGCGGTGGTCGCCGTCGTCGTGACCGTGGCAAAGGCGCCGGCCTCGCTGATCGTGCTCGTGCTGATCCCGGTCCTGGTGCTGCTGATGCTGGCCATTCGCCGACAGTACGAGGCGCAGGCAACGGAGCTCAGCGTTCGCGAGGACATCGTCTTCGCGAGTGCCCACCGCGAGCAGCGGGTCGTCGTCCCGGTCAACGGGATCAATCGGGCCGTCGTCCAGGCCGTGACCTTCGCTCGGACGATCGCCTCCGACGTTCGGGCCGTGTACGTCACCGAAGACGCCGACGAAGGCGAGCGTCTGCGACGCCGATGGGAGCGGCAGCTGCCGGGGATCCCGCTCGTAATCGTCGAGTCGCCATACCGCGCGATCGTGGAGCCGTTCATCGCCTATCTCGATGTGCTCGCCGAGTCCTGGCCCCCGGAGCGTGAGGCGCCGGTCATGATCGTCGTGCTGCCCGAGTATGTCGCCAAGCGCTGGTGGGATCGAGTGCTCTACAACCAGACGGCCAAGCGACTCAAGGCGGCCATCGTGGGCCGCGAGCACACCGTCATCGCCGACGTCCCATACCGACGCGATCACTGAAGGCCCCGGGCTCGCCGCCGTTCGCCCCGGTGGTATCGTGATCCCTTCCACGGCCCCCGTACGGGGCCCCGGCCAGGCGGGACCCGACGTCCCGCGACACACCGAGGCGGCCAGCCACGCCGGTGTCCGAACTCATCGCTCCCGCCTTTCGGCGTGCCGTCATCGCGCTCGCCGGAGGGCCAGGTGACGCGCGCATCGTCCGGCTGGTCGCCGAGCTGGCGAAGCCCAGCCACGCGGAGCTGGCGGCGGTGCACGTCGTCGAGATCGGGTGGTCGCTGCCACTCGACGCCGATGTCGCCGGTCAATCGGATCGGGTCCAGCAGATCCTGGATGCCGCGGAGGCCGTCACGGAAGAGATGAAGGTGCCGCTCGACGCGGTCCTGCTCCAGGCCCGCGACGTCGGCGCCGCGCTCGTGGACGAGGCGATGGAACGGGACGCGGATCTGCTCGTGCTGGGACTGCCGTATCGAAAACGGTTCGGTGGTGACTTCGCGATCGGGCGCACCATTCCCTACGTCCTGAAGAACGCGCCGTGCGCCGTCTGGGTGGTGCGCGAACCGAAAGCCGAGGGCCAACCGTGAAGATCGTGATCGTTGGAGCCGGCAGGGTCGGCGCGGTCCTGGCCGAGGCGTACGATGCCGCCGGCCACGACGTCGTCATCCTGGACCAGTCGACGCGGGCGTTCGACCGCCTGCCGAGCGAGTTCGGCGGCGCAGCCGTCCGCGGCGACGGCACGGACGAGGACACCCTCCGCCGAGCCGGCGCGGCCGACGCGGATGTCTTCCTGGCCCTCACCGAGGGTGACAACCGCAACGTCATGGCGGCCCAGGTCGCCCTCGAGAACCTGGGGCTCCAGCGGGTCGTGGCCAAGATCAACGATCCGGTGCGGGCGGCGGCCTATGCCGAGCTCGGAATCGCGACGATCTGCCGGACCACCATCCTCGCCGACGCGGTCAACGCCTTCCTGGGCCTCGCCTCGCTCGGTCTGCCGGGGGTGATCGCGCCGACCGGCGGCCATCATGCCGGGCACGAGGGCAGCCACGGGGCTTCGGATGCCCCGCTCGCCGAGAACCTCAACGTCGGCGCGGCCGGCCGGGAGGCCTGAGCCATGTTCGTCCTCGTCGTTGGCGGTGGGAAGGTCGGCTACTACCTCTCCAAGGAGTTGATCGAGAGCGGCCATGAGGTCGTCCTCATGGAAAAGGATCGTGGACGGGCGGATCAGATCACGGACGAGATCGGGTCCGTCGTGGTGGCACACGACGGGTGCGAGGGCAAGTACCTCGGCGAGGCCGGCTGCGCCCGGGCGGACATCGTGGCCGCGGTGACCGGCGACGACGAGGACAACCTGGTCATCTGCCAGATGGCGAAGCACCACTTCGACGTCCGACGAACGATCGCCCGGGTCAACAACCCCAAGAACGAGGCGCTCTTCCGCCACCTCGGCGTGGACGAGATCATCAGCCCCACCCGAATGATCCTGGCGTCCATCGAGCAGGACATCCCGGTCCACGAGCTGCTCCACCTGGCCGCGCTCGGCGAGGGCGAGCTCGAGATCATCGAGGCCCATCTCCAGGATGGCTCGCCCGCGATCGGGCGCGCGCCCGGCGATCTGACCATGCCGCCCGGCTGTTCGCTCTTCGCCGTCGTGCGCGACGGGGTCGCCACCCCGCTGCTGCCGGACATGACGCTCCGGGTCGGCGACAAGGTGATCGCGATCGGCCCGAGCGATTGCTCAGCGTCGCTGCATGAGCAGCTGATCGGTGACAACCCCGAGGCCGTGACGCCAGGGCTCTGACCCGGACGCGTCAGGTGCAGGGCCCGAACGGGCGAACGATCAAGAAAACGCAACACACCACACTCTTGACAACATCATTGTCAGGTTTCTAGCATGTGACAATGCGCGTGACCATCCGCCGAGCAGACCCTCGAGATCCGGGACGACCGGTCTACGTGATCAGCGTGGCCGCCGACATGGTGAGCGTCCATCCCAGGACGCTGCGCATCTACGAGGAGTCCGGGCTGATCTGTCCGGCGCGGACGCCGACCAACATCCGGCTCTACTCGGAGAACGACATCCGACGGGTCACCTGGATCCGTCACCTGACCCAGAACCTCGGTGTGAACCTCGCCGGTGTGCGAATCCTGTTCGCGCTCGAGGAGCGCCTCGGAACCAGGATCCTCGAACGACTGTACGACGAGGGGACGGGAGCTGCGGATGCCTCGGCGCAGGCCGGCGACGCGATGCCCGAACCCGCAGCCTCCACCGCCTGACTTCGAATCGACCACCCCGACCACCCCGCATCAACCGCGCAGGAGACATTCACATGGCCAAGCGACCATCCACCCGGGCACCGGAGCGGAAGGAACCGAACATCCAGGAGCTGCCGCTCGTCGCGCTTCGGGAGACGGTCATCTTCCCCGAGATGATCGTGCCGCTCCAGGTTGGTCGCGAGAAGAGCGTCGCCGCGCTCAACGCCGCGGTGGAGGCGGGCAGTCACATCGCCCTCGTCACCCAGCGCCGCGCGGACCAGGAGGACATCACCGACCCTGCCGAGCTGTACGGGGTCGGCACGCTTGCCAAGATTGCCCAGGTCGTCCAGCTCCAGGACGGCACCGTCCGGGCCATCGTTCAGGGCCAGGCACGGATCCGCGTCCACGGGTTCGCCCAGACCGAGCCGCACCTTCGCGCAATCGTGGAAGAGCTCAACGACGCGACGCCTTCCAACGTCGAGGTCAAGGCGCTCATGCGATCCGTCCAGGCCCAGGTTGAGCAGTACGTCCAGGCCGGCGCCCCGGTGCCGCCCGAGGCCGCCGTCGCGGCCAAGAACATCACCGAGCCCGGCCTCCTCGCGGATATGACGGCCTACAGCCCGGACATGACGACCGAGCAGCGCCAGGAGCTCCTCGAGACCGTGGGCATCGTTGCCCGTCTCAAGCTCGTCTCGGCATTCCTCGCCCACCAGATCGAGATCCTCGAGCTCAAGGGCAAGATCCAGTCTGACGTCAAGTCGGAGATGGACAAGACCCAGCGCGAGTACATCCTCCGCGAGCAGCTCAAGGCGATCCAGCGCGAGCTCGGCGAGGACGACCCGCAGCAGGCCGAGATCAACGAGCTGCGCGAGAAGGTCGAGGCCTCCGGCATGCCGGACGAGGTCAAGGCCCGGGCGATCAAGGAAGTCGACCGGATGAGCCGGATCCCGTCCGCCTCGCCCGAGGTCGGCGTCATCCGGACCTACGTGGACTGGCTCGTCAGCCTGCCCTGGAACGTCACGACAGACGACCGCTACGACATCAGGGAAGCCGCCAAGATCCTCGATGAGGACCACTACGGCCTGGAGAAGGTCAAGGAGCGGATCCTCGAATACCTCGCCGTCCGGTCACTCGCGGAGACCATCCGGAGCCCCATCCTCGCCCTGATCGGCCCGCCCGGCGTCGGCAAGACCTCGCTCGGCAAGAGCGTGGCCCGGGCGATGGGCCGCAAGTTCGTCCGGATGAGCCTCGGCGGCATCCACGACGAGGCCGAGATCCGTGGGCACCGGCGCACCTACATCGGCGCACTACCGGGTCGCATCATCCAGAACGTGAAGACGGCCGGGACGAGCAACCCGGTCTTCATGCTGGACGAGATCGACAAGATCGGGATGGACTTCCGGGGCGATCCGTCGTCGGCGTTGCTGGAGGTCCTTGACCCGGAGCAGAACAACAGCTTCCAGGACAACTACCTCGAGGTCCCGTTCGACCTCAGCAAGGTCCTGTTCATCGCAACCGGCAACCTCACGGACCCGATCCCGGCCGCCCTGCGCGACAGGATGGAGATCATCCAGTTGCCCGGGTACACCCAGCGCGAGAAGATCGAGATCGGGAAACGCTTTCTTCTGGCAAAGCAGATGGAGCACCACGGTCTCAAGGCGAAGCACATCGAGATCACCGACGAAGCGATGACCGAACTGGTCCAGGCGTACACCCACGAGGCCGGCGTCCGGAATCTCGAACGAGAGATCGCGAATGTCATGCGCAAGGTTGCCCGAAGCGTCGCCGAGGGCCGCAAGCGAAAGACCGTCGTGGATCGCAAGAAGCTGACCGAACTGCTCGGCCCGCCGCGCTGGGAGTACGGCGAGCTGGAGGCCGAGGACCAGATCGGCGCGGCCACGGGCCTGGTCGTGACCGAGGTCGGCGGCGACGTCGTCGCCATCGAGGTCACGCGGATGGACGGCAAGGAGGACTTCATCCTCACCGGCCAGCTGGGAGAGGTGATGCGCGAGTCGGCCCGCGCCGGGTTGTCGTGGATCCGGACCCACGCCGAGCACCTGGGCATCGCCCGCGAGACGTTCGAGAAGCAGACCCTCCACATCCACGTGCCGGCCGGGGCGATCCCGAAGGATGGTCCGTCGGCGGGCATCACGATGGCCCTCGCGATGGTCT
>JACVXW010000014.1 GCA_015661135.1 Chloroflexota bacterium | reverse complement strand
GGAGGTCCTCCATCGCACCTTCGGCACGGCCGAGGGGTACCTGGACCTGCGAATTCTCGATTCCACGGATCCTGACGCCGTCGGTGCGGCCGTCGACGACCTCGACCCGTTGTCCACCCTCTGGATCGTCGCCTCGAAGTCAGGGACGACCACCGAGCCCATGGCATTCCTCGCCGACGCCTGGGCGCGCGTCGGGGCCGCGCTCAAGGCCGCCGCGTCCGACCAGGGGCCGGGCGACTTCTTCGTCGCGATCACGGACCCGGGGAGGAGCATCGAGGCCATCCCCCACCATGACGAACTGCGCGAAGTCTTCCTCAATCCGCCGGACATCGGCGGGCGCTACTCGGCGCTGTCGTACGTGGGACTCGTGCCGGCATCACTGATCGGGCTGGACCTGGACTCGCTGCTCGCCTCGGCGTCCACGATGCTGGCAGCCTGCCGAGAGCCAGAGCCGGAGCGGAATCCGGGGGTGCTCCTCGGACTGGCGCTCGGCGCGCTGGCGCGGGCGGGCCGGGACAAGCTGACATTCGTCACCGATCCGGCACTCGCGAGCTTCGGTGGCTGGGCAGAGCAGCTCATCGCCGAATCCACGGGGAAGCACGGGCTCGGGATCGTGCCAGTCAACGGCGAGGCGCCCGGGACCGTTGCGTCGTACGGGGAGGACCGCGCGTTTGTAAGGCTCGCGCTCGCGGACTCGCCAGATCCGTCGGACGGACTTCTCAACGCCCTGGCGACCGCCGGTCACCCGGTGATTCGCATCACCCTGGACGATCCGATGGACCTCGGCGGGGAGTTCGTCCGCTGGGAGGTCGCCACCGCGATCGCCGGCGCCGTGCTGGGCATCGATCCCTACGACCAGCCCAACGTCGAGGACGCCAAGGATCGAACGCGGCGCGTCCTCGCGGCCGCCGCGGGGTCGCACTCCTCCAGCGCTCCAGAGGCGACGAACTCGGTACTCGCGGTGCGATCCGTCGGCGACTTCGGTGACAAGGGGCTGGCAGCGGCTATTCGCGCCGTCCTCGTGGCCGCGCCATCGGCCGGCGCCTACCTCGCGATCCAGGCGTTCGTCGCTCCGAGCGCAGTGGTCGATGCCTCGTTCGATCGAATCCGCCGGCTCGTCCGGGACCGGACGCGGATGGCCACGAGCGCGGGATACGGCCCGCGATTCCTGCACTCGACCGGTCAACTGCACAAGGGCGGCGCTCCGATCGGCTGGTTCCTGCAGTTGACCTCGGAGCACCGGCGCGACCGGGCCATCCCGGGCTGGCCGTACACCTTTGGCCGTCTCATCGATGCGCAGGCGGAGGGTGATGCGGAGGCTATCGCGACGCGCGGACTGCCGATTCTGCGCTTGCGTCTCGGCCGAGACCCGGAGGCGGACCTGGCCATTCTGGAACACGCCTTCGAGCGGGCGCTGGGCGGCTGACCCGCTAACACCTTGCATCGGGCGCAAGCAACTCTGCCTCGGAGTGCCGCAACCCGCCGCGCGTAGACTGCAGCGAGGCCGGAAGCGTGCGTGCCAACGGCCGGGACGGAAAACACGCCGCCGCTCCCCTGCTCCATCGGAGGCGCCACGACATGCGAATCGGGTTCATAGGCCTCGGCCGGATGGGCGGCAACATGGTCCGCCGCCTGCTGCGTGACGGTCACGAGGTCGTGGCCTACAACCGAACCCCGGAGAAGACGCAGGAGATCGCGACCGAGGGCGCCGAGCCGTCCTTCACCATTGCGGAGCTCGTCACCAAGCTCCAGAAGCCGAGGACGGTCTGGATCATGGTCCCGGCCGGCGACGCAACGGAGTCCCAGATCCGCGAACTGATGGAGCACCTGGAGCCCGGCGACACCATCGTGGACGGCGGCAACACCAACTTCCACGACGACGTCCGGCGCCACGCGGAACTCCAGAAGCAGGGAGTGCACTACGTGGATGCCGGCGTGTCCGGTGGCATCTGGGGACTACAGAACGGCTTCTGCCTGATGGTCGGTGGCGAAGCGGCGGCGGTCAGCCCTCTCGAGCCCGTCTTCCGGAGCCTCGCCCCCGAGGGCGGCTACATCCACGCGGGCCTCCCTGGCGCCGGGCACTACGTGAAGATGATCCACAACGGGATCGAGTACGGAATGATGCAGGCCTACGCGGAGGGTTTCGAGATCCTCCACGCCAGCGAGTACGACCTGGACCTCGCCGCCATCGCCGACAACTGGATGCACGGCAGCGTCGTCCGATCGTGGCTCCTGGAACTGCTGGGGCGTGCTTACAAGGGCCAGGGCCAGGACCTTGAGCACCTCAAGGGTTGGGTCGCGGACTCCGGCGAGGGCCGCTGGACGGTCCAGGAGGCGATCGACCGGGACGTCCCGGCGCCGGTCATCACGCTCGCCCTTCAGACCCGCTTCCGCTCGCGCCAGGACGACAGCTACGGGGCCAAGGTCCTTGCCGCCCTTCGCAACGAGTTCGGCGGCCACGCGGTCAAGACGTCCTGAACGCGAGCGCCAGGGTGACGAGGATCGCGACCCCGCCCGGCGCGACGCCCCGGACGATGCGCGAGCTTCGCCTGGAGCGGACCGGCAAGCGCCGGCGGGCGGCGCAAACGGAGCGCAATCCACTCCGGGAAGGGTTGCGCCTGGAGCGCGTGCCGGATCCCCACGTCGTCGTCCTGTTCGGCGCGACCGGCGACCTCTCGCACCGGAAGGTCTTTCCGGCGCTTGCCCAGTTGTGGCGGACGAATCTCCTGCCGCAGGACTGGATGCTCGTCGCGGTCGGACGGCGGCCGTACACGGACGAGACGTTCCGCGTGGAGATCGGCAGGTCCCTGGCGGAATTCAACCGCGTCCCGCTGGATCGGGAGATCGAGCGCCAGTTCCTGGATCGGATCGTCTATCACCGGGGCGACTTCGCCGACGATGGGGCGTACGACCGCCTCGCCGAGCGCCTGGACGGCATGGATCGTGAGCACGGCACGACCGGCAATCGCCTCTTCTACCTCGCGACACAGTCGTCCGCCTTCCCGTTGATCGTGGGCCAGCTCGGCCGGACGGGGCTGGATCATGAGGTCCACGGCGGCGGCTGGCGGCGGATCGTGATCGAGAAGCCGTTTGGGCGGGACCTCGATTCCGCGAGACGCCTCAACCGCGAGGTCGGCAAGGTCTTCCGCGAGTCGCAGGTCTACCGGATCGATCACTACCTCGGCAAGGAGACCGTTCGGAACCTGATGGTCTTCCGGTTCGGCAACGGGATCTTCGAGCCGCTCTGGAACCGGCGCTACGTGGACCACGTGCAGATCACGATGGCCGAGTCCATCGGCGTGGAGGAGCGGGGAAGCTTCTACGAAGAGACCGGTGCGACCCGCGACGTCGTCCAGAACCACCTCCTCCAGCTGCTGACGCTCGTCGCCATGGAGCCGCCGGCCACGTTCGAGGCGGACGCGCTGCGCGACGAGAAGGTGAAGGTCCTCCGGGCAATCCCCGAGCCGACGCGCGCCGACGCGGCACGGAACGTGGTCCGCGGCCAGTACGGACCCGGCTGGGTGGCGGCCCAGCAGGTTCGAGGCTACCGCGAGGAGCCCGAGGTGGACCCGATCTCGGAGACCGAGAGCTTCGTCGCTGCCCGGTTCCAGATCGACGACTGGCGCTGGTCCGGCGTCCCGTTCTACCTCCGGGCAGGCAAGCGGCTGCCCAAGCGCGCAACCGAGATCGCGATCCAGTTCAAGGACGTGCCCCACCGGCTGTTCCGGGACGCCGCGGTTGACCCCGAGCCCAACGTCCTCGCGATCCGGATCCAGCCGGACGAGGGCATCCTCCTGCGTTTCGGGTCCAAGGTGCCGGGGCTCGGCCTGGACATCCGAACCGTGACGATGGACTTCACCTACGGGTCGGCGTTCAGCGTGGACTCGCCCGACGCGTACGAAACGCTCCTGCTGGACGCCATGCTCGGCGACGCCTCGCTGTTCACCCGGGAAGACGAGGTCGAGGCCGCCTGGGCGATCGCGACCCCGATCGTGGATTCCTGGCTGGACGGCCCGGCACCTGAATTCCCGAACTACGCGGCGGGCACCTGGGGCCCCGAGGCCGCCGAGACGCTCATCGAACGCGATGGGCGCCGCTGGCGGCGGATCTGACGATGGACGCAGCGCGGGGCACCACGGCGCTTGCAGAGGCCACGATCGGCGGGCCGGTCCTGCGGTGGTCCTCGCGAACGCGAACGATCGCCGGCATCGAGGCCGAGCTGGCGAGAATCTGGACCTCTGCACCCCTCACGACGACCGGCGCGGACGGCGCCCCGGAGCGTCACGTCGCCGCCCGGACGAGCGTGATGAACCTCGTCGTGATCGCGCGGCGTCCGGAGATCGCGGAGCACGCCTCCGCCGTCATCCGGAATCTGGCCGGTCGCCACCCGTCGCGGACGCTCGTCGTGTCGAGCGCGGACCCGGACGGCCCGTCCTGGCTGGACGCCCACATCCAGGCCCACTGCGTCCTGCCCCGTCCGGACGCGGCGGAGACCTGCGCCGAGCTCATCGAGTTGACCGCCGGCGGCGAGAGCGGCCGGCACGTCGGCGCGATCGTCGCACCGCTGCTCATCCACGACCTCCCGGTCACCCTGTGGTGGCCCGGCGATCCGCCCCTCGCCTCGCCCCAGGCGCTCGACCTTCTCGCCATGTCGGATCGCCTGGTCGTGGACGGTTCCGCATGGTCGGGCGACGGACTGGACCGGCTTGCGGCCCTCGCGGCGATCGTGGCCGACCGGAACCTCGGGGACGGGCACCTCGCCGTCTCCGACTTCGCGATGCTTCGCCAGTCGCGCTGGCGCGAGGCCATCGCGTCGTCGTTCGATCGTCCCGAACTTCGGCCGTACCTCGGCGGCATCACCCGAATCACCGTCCGCTATGCCGCCCACCCCGGTGCGGGAGTCAGCGGCACGAACGTGATCAAGCCGCTGTACCACGTTGCCTGGCTGGCCTCGCGGCTCGGAATGTCCGTCGTTGAACCGCTTCGCCCGACGAAGCCGGGGCACATGTCAGGGGCAGAGCATCCCGACATCGGCGCGCCCGTCGATGGCGTCCTTCGAGCCGGCCGGAGGCGCGTGCCGACCCACCTCGTCCCGGTCGAATCAACGATGCCGCCGGGAACCACGCTCGCGGTCGAGCTCACCGCGACTCGCGGTCCCGGATCCCTCGATGTCGCGGTGACCGCGGAGGCAGAAGCCGTGATGGTCAGGTCGTCGCTCGGCGGGCGGGCCTTGCCCGTGCGCCGGTTCATGGCACCGCGCCGGACCGAGGTGGAACTGCTCGCGGAGACGGTCGAGTCGGTCGGTCGGGATCCGGTCGCGATCGCGGCCCTCGTGATGGCCGCCGAGCTCGCTGCAACGGGCTGAGGAGCGACGCCCCGTGAGCCCCGGCGAGCCCGAGATCCTGATCCTGCCGACCGCCGCGGACGCGTCGGAAGTCGCCGCTCGGCGGATCGCCGCGGCGTTGACGGCCGCGGTCGCGGACCGGGGCGTGGGCCACTGGGTGACCACCGGCGGGTCGACGCCCGGTGCGATCTATCGGGACCTTGCCGGCCCGGGCCTGGTGGACTCGGTGCCGTGGGACAGCGCCCACCTCTGGTGGGGCGATGACCGATGGGTGCCACCGGAGGACGTCCTGTCGAACGCGCTGGCGTGCTGGGACCTTCTCCTGCGAAACGTCCCGATCCCGCTCGACCAGGTTCACCCGATGCGGATCGGCGAAGCGCTCGCGGCCGGCGTCGGCCCGCCGGCTGTGGCGACGCAGTACGAGGCAGCGATTCGGGCCGAGCACCTGCCGCTCGACCCGGCCGGTTTCCCGCGCTTCGACGTGATCCTGATCGGGGTCGGCTCGGACGGGCACCTGTTCTCGGTCTTCCCCGGCTCGGCGACCTGGGATGACCCGAGCTGGGTCCAGGCCGTACCCGCTCCATCGCACATCGCCCCGCACGTGGCACGCGTGACGCTCCATCCCCGCGTGATCGACGCCACAAACCTGCCGATCGTCGTCGCCCACGGGACCGGCAAGGCGCCGATCGTCGGCCGGATCTTTGGCGCCCGGGCATCGGAACGGGACCTGCCGGCGCTCCTGGCACGGCGAGGTGGCGCCCTCTGGATCCTCGACGAGGCCGCCGCAACCGATCTCCCGGCGGCCGTTCGCGCGGCGAGCGTCGATTGACCCATCCGGATCGAATCGTCCACTCGCCCGACGGCACGGCCATCGCGGTGTTCGTCACTGGCAAGGCGGCGGCCGGAACCGTTCCGCTCGTGCTCGTCCACGGAACAACCGCGGACCACCTGACATTTCGCGTGGTAGGGCCGATGCTCGGCCGACGGCGCCGCCTTCACGCGATCGATCGGCGTGGTCGGGGCGCGTCCGGCGATGGGCCGACCTACACGATCGAGCGCGAATTCGAGGACGTCGCTGCCGTGGCCGAGACCCTCGCGGCCGAAGCCGGCGAGCCGGTGGACGTCCTGGGTCACTCGTTCGGCGGCCGCTGCGCACTCGGGGCCGCCCTCAGGACGTCGGCGATCAGACGCGTTATCTCCTACGAGGGCGCACCGGCACCGGACGACCGGCCGTACCAGGCTGCCGGTCTCCCGGACCGGCTTCGGGCCCACCTCGCCGGCGGCGATCTCGAGGCCGTGCTCGAGACCTTCATGCGCGAGGTCGTCGGGATGGGCGACGACGGCATGGCGAAGTTCCGTGCCGATCCCGTCTGGCCGCTCCGCGTCGCAGCGAGCCCCACGATCCTCCGCGAACTCGAGGCCGAGCGCGCTCGCGTGGCCTCGCTCGAGGCACTCGGCGGCGTCGGCGTGCCTGTGCTCCAGATCATCGGGACGGAGAGCGTGCCTGCATTCCACGCGGCGACGGAGTCCCTCGACGAACGCCTCAGGCATGGGACCGTCGCGCGGATCCACGGTGCCGCCCACGCCGCCCACCACACCCATCCGGAGGCATTCCTGACGGCCGTCGAGGCCTTCCTGGATCGTGACCGATTCAACGCGAACATCCCGCCGGCGTAACCGGGGAATCGGGACCTTCGGCACTCCGCGATTTGATGGGCGGGGCTACCATCCGGTCATGACCGACACGATCGCGCCGGCCGTGGCCCCGACCCCCGTGGAGCGGCCCTACTCACCCGGCCTCGAGGGCGTGGTCGCCGCCGAAACGGCCCTCGGCTACGTGGACGGCGAGGCTGGCCGGCTGCTCTATCGCGGCTACCGGATCGGTGATCTGGTGGAGCACGGCTCCTACCCCGCGGTCGCGAATCTCCTCTGGACCGGCGAGTGGGAGCCGCGCCACCACCTCCCCACCGCTCCCGTGCCTGCCGCCGTGATGACGGCGCTCCGCGCGCTTCCGCTGACCGCCAAGCCGATGGACGCGCTCCGAACGGCTGTCTCGGTCTGGGGCGCCACCCAGGTACTGGACTGGCCGCCCACGCCCGAGCAGGCGCGGGCGCTGACGGCGTTCTCGCCGTCCGCCCTTGCCGCGTTCGCCCGCCTCCGCCAGGGCCTCGATCCGGTGGAGCCGGATCCTTCCCTTGACCTGGTCCCGGGCTTCCTCTACCAGCTGACCGGCTTGCCCGCGGACGCGAGCACGGCCCGTGCCCTCGATGCCTACTTCATCGTCGGCGCCGAGCACGGCCTGAACGCCTCGACCTTCGCCGCGCGCGTCATCACCTCCACCAAGAGCGACCTCGCGTCTGCCGTGACCGGGGCGATCGGTGCGATGAAGGGCCCGCTCCACGGCGGCGCCCCGTCAGAGGTGGTCGAGCAGCTACACAGGGTGGGCACGCCCGAGCACGCCGAGGAGTGGGTTCGCGAGGCCATCGCCCGCGGCGAGCGGCTGATGGGCTTCGGGCATCGGGTCTACCGGGCGTACGACCCTCGGGCGAGGGCGCTCCGGACCGTCGTCGAGGCGATGGACCACAAGCCGGACTGGCTGGCCCTCGCGATCGCCGTCGAAGACGTCGCGCTGCGAGTCCTCGCCGAGCTCCATCCGGAGCGGGCCCTCAAGACGAATGTCGAGTACTACGCGGCGGCGGTCCTCCAGGGCGTCGGCCTGACCCCCGATCTCTTCCCGGCCACCTTCGCGCTGGCACGCCATGCCGGCTGGACCGCCCACATCATCGAACAGGCCGGCTCGAACCGGCTCATCCGCCCCGACGCCATCTACACCGGCCCCGCGGAGCGTGACCTCCCGGCGTAGGGCCCGTCGCGGGGCCGCCCGCCGACGCTGATCAAGCGGGTGCGGGCGCCGGGACGGGATGCCGGCGCAGGACGATGAGCGCGCCGGCGAGGAACACGACCGTGCCCAGGAAGAACGGCGCGGGCAGGCCGGCCTGGACGACCACGCTACCCAGTGCGGGGCCCACGATCCCGGCCGCGTACAGCGGCAGGTAGACGAGGTTCAGCGTCTGGGATCGACGCTCGGCGGAGACCTCGGTCGCGAGCAGCCCGAAGACCATCGCGCTGATCGCCGAGGTGCACGCCGCGAAGACGACGGCCACGGCCGCGAGCAGCGGGATGCCGCCGATCCCCGGAACGATCGGCATCAGGCCGACCGCCACGGCACCTCCGAGCAGCGCCCCCACCAGCACCAGCCGGAACCCGATCCGGTCGCCGAGCGCCCCGGCAAGTGGTGAGAGGAGGGCCCCGGCCAGCGCCGCCGTGCCGGCCACCAGCGCGATCCCACTGGCGAGCCCGGGCCCGAGGCCGATGACCCGTTCGACCACGACCGGCACGTACGGCCGCGACATCTGGCCGGCGAGGAACGCTGTCCCGAAGATCAGGAAGATCGAGCGGACGGCACGGTCCGACAGGACGCCCCGGATCGCCCCGAACGCGAGCGGCAGCACCCGGCCCTCCGGCACGACTTCCGGCCGGATCTCGCGGGACCCGAACGTCACGAGCGCCGCCGTCCCGAGCGACAGCACCGCCGATAGCGCGAACACCCCGCCGATGGACCAGCCGAGGCCGTCGATGAGGATGCCGGCGAGCGTCGGCCCCGCCGCGAACCCGACCGGCCCGGACGCCCCGAACAGGGCGATGACCGTCCCCAGGCGATGGTGCGGGGTCGCGTCGCGGATGCCGGCCAGCATCACCCCGGTGTTTCCGAGCTGGAACCCGATGAGCAGCACGCTCACCGCAACGTGCCACGGCTCGGTCGCGAGGGCCATCCCGGTGAACACGACCGCTTCCACGATCGCGCTCCGGACGATGACCGCCTTCCGGCTGTACTTGTCCGCCCAGACACCCCACAGCGGGACGAGGGGCATGCCCAGCACGAACAGCAAGGCGCTGAACAGGCCGATGAACTGGAGGCGGTCCCCGTCGGGAACGCCGAGCCCGTGCAGCTGCGCCGGGAGGAGCGCGAAGACCTGGCTCACGCCCAGGCCCTCGACCATGGACGTGATCCAGAAGACGGCGACGAGCGCCGGCCAGCCACGCCGACCCGAGGTTGACATCCGACGGAGCCTACCGGAAACGGACCGATTGCCGAGGCTGCGCTACGCTCCGCACCCGGAGGTCACGATGCATCGCTGGCTGGTTCGCCTGATCGACGCCCAGGGGCGCTGGGCCCGGCCGCTGGGCGACTTCAACCACCGCTGGCTGAATGCGCTCTTCCGGCCCATTCCGGCGGTCCGCGACCTCCTCAATGGCCGCTGGCTCGGTCACCCGCTCCACTCGGTCCTGACCGACGGGCCGATCGGGATCCTCTTCCTCGTCATCATCCTCGATGTCCTCGACCAGCGGCCCGCGGCGGACATCGCCCTCGTCGTGGGGATCCTGGCCATGCTGGCGTCCGCGGTCACGGGCGCCACGGACTACGCCGACACGGACGGCCTCGCGCGCCAGCGGGCCACCGTCCACAGCGCCCTCATGGTCGTCTCGCTCCTGGTCTACGTCGCGTCGCTCGCCGTGCGCCTCACCGGCGCGGGCGGCGGCGTGGAAGGCGTCAACGGCGACGACCGGGCCGCCGCAATCTGGACGTCCATCATCGGCTTCCTCGTCCTGATCGCCGGCGCCTGGGTGGGCGGCAACCTCGTGTTCGCCCTTGGCAACATGGTCAGCCGGCACGCCTTCCGCGGCAGTGGCACGAAGTGGATCGCCCTCGAACCGGCCGAACTCGACGAAGGCGGCGAGATTCCCGAAGGGCGCCCGGTGAAGGCGAAGCTGGGGCTCAATGCACTGGTCCTCGTCCGTCAGGGCGAGACGGTGCTCGCCCTGCACGACCAGTGCGCGCACGCCGGCGGTCCCCTGTCCGGCGGCACGCTCACGGACGGCTGCATCGTCTGCCCCTGGCACGGGTCGCGGTACCGCCTCGCCGACGGGCGGGTCACCCGCGGCCCCTCCGTCTACGACCAGCCCGCCTACGAGGTTCGTCGAACGGACGGCGGGGGCTGGGAGGCGCGGCGTCGCGTCGACTGATGGGATCGACAGCCCGATGACCGAGATCCAGATCCCCGATGCGTCCGTCGTCGTCCTGATCGGGGCAGCCGGCGCGGGCAAGTCCACCTTCGCCGCGAAGCACTTCCCGCCCGACGCCGTGCTCTCTTCGGATCAGCTCCGTGCCGCGATCGCAGGGGACGCCGCGGATCAGTCGGCGACGCGGCGCGCGTTCACGCTGCTCCATCGAGCCCTGGACCGGCGCCTCGCGGCGGGTCTTGTGACGGTCGTCGACGCAACCAACGTCACGGCCCCCGCGCGCCGCACCATCCGTCGCGCCGCGGCCCGTCACAGGGTCCCGGTGATCGCGATCGTCCTTGACTTCCCGGACGAAGTGGTCCTCGAGCGCAATGCTGAACGCACCGAGCGGACCGTGCCGGAGCACGTCGTCACGCGACACCTGGAAGCACTGGCCTCGACGCTTGCGGGCGGCGTGCTCGAGGGCGAAGGATTCGCCCAGATCATCCGGCTGCGCTCCGCCGAGGACGCCGATCGGGCCGTTGTCCGGCTGGTTCCGTAGGCGCGGACCGCGTCGCGAAGTCCTAGTCGCGAACCCGGCCGAACGGCAGGGCGCGTATCTCGACCCAGATCCCGTTGCGCATGTAGACGTCCTGCCGAAACAGTTCGAGCGCCTCGTCCTCCGTGGCGACACGCACGATGGCGACGGTCGCGGAAACGTCGGCGAACGCCCCAACCTCCACGACGACCCCCTCCGCCTTGAGCGCGCGCATGCGGGCAATGTGCTCCGCGCGAAACGGCGTCCGAGTCTCGGCCGCGTCCGGGGCGTAGGTCGCCTGGACGTGCCACACGGTCTCAATGGGTGGAGGCGTTCCTGGGTCCGTCACGCGTGCACCATTGGCGGTTCTCAGACGGCCTGGCCGCGCGTCCCGGCCACGATCAGGCCGATCGCGATCGCGGCGAGGATAAGCCCCACCCCGTGGGATCGGGTCATCTTCTCTCGAAGGACGAGCGCCGCGAGGATGACGGTCACGACCGGGTACATGGATGACAGGACCGCCGCCACCGCGAGCGCCCCCGTCTGCGTGGCCGCGATGAACGAGGCATTGCCGACCAGATCCAGCGCTCCCGCACCGAGGAGCCACGGCCAGATGGGCCGGCCGATCCGCCACGGAGAGCGGCGTACCAGGATGAAGGAAACGAACAGGACGGTCTCGACTCCCCGCATGACCACGAGCGGCCCGAAGACGGCCCCGTCCGTCAGCCGCGAGATCGTGACGCTGGTCAGGCCGAGCCCCACTCCGGCCACGAGTGCGTAGCGCAAGCCGATCGGCCGGCCGGAGCCATCGTCCGGGGCAAGCGACACGACGACGACGGCGACCCCGGCGAGACCAATCCCGACGAGCGTCAGTGGACCGGGCAGCCCCTCGAGGATGGCGCCGGCGATGACCGGCGTGGCGACCACGATGAGCCCGGTGACCGGCGCCACGATCCCCATGCGCCCCAGTGCCAGCCCGCCGTACAGGCCGGCGAACCCGGCCGACGCCAGGATCCCCGAGAGGGCCGCCCATCCGACATCCTCTGGCCGGAGCGCCGGTTCATCGCGGACGGCCGCCGCGGCCAGCGCAACAAGCAGGCCGATCCCCTGCGTGCCGAGCAGGACGCCGATGAGCGGCGCCCGGCGGCTCAGCCACCCGCCGGCGAAGTCAGAAGCACCCCAGGTGACCGACGCGATGAGGCCCAGTACGACGACGGCGAGGGACGCGGGCAGGACGACCTCGGGCACGCTCGCGGTGTCGGGGCGGGCAGCGCGCCGTCAGGCGGCCCCGGCCGCCTCCTTGTCCACAGCCGTCGGCGCGTCCAGGACGCGAACGAGGTCCGCCGCAGCGTCATATCGATCCGAGGTCGTCAGGTAGATGATCTGGAAGTCAGCGCTCACCCGGCGGAGCAGCTCGAGCGCCCGACGGGCGCGATCGTCATCCAGAGTCACGAACGGGTCGTCCAGGACGAGGGGCGGGCGACGATCCCCGGTCACGAGTCGGACCAGCCCGATCCTGGCGGCGAGATAGACGAGGTCCAGCGTGCCCTGGCTGAGCGCAGTGACGTCCACCCAGTCGCCGCGCTCCGGGGCGAAGACCTGGATCCCGAGGCTGGCGTCATCCACTCGGACGCGCCGATATCGGCCATCCGTGACCGCGGCGAGGTCCCCGACCATGTGCTTCTCCAGATACCTGGTAGCGGTCCGCATCGTGGCCCGCTCTGCGACGTCGATGGCCTTCAAGGTCAGGTCGTAGACGCGCGCCCGGCGCTGGAGCATCGCCTGCCGCTCCTGCTCCTGGGCGAGGCGCTCTGCCAGTGCCGCGACCTCCTCCGCGTCCACGGGGTTCTGCTCGACCTTGGCGCGGGCGTTGGCCTCCTCATCCCGGGCCGCCTCGACCTCGTTCTCCGAATCCTTGACCTCGACCTCCAGCCGCTCGCGCGCGCGAGGCTCCTTCGCGATGGGCCCGAGCGCCTCCAGGGCGCCGGACTTCTGGTCCACTTCGAGCGCGGCTGAATCACGTCGCCCGGGCAGCGTGTCCGGGGGTTCGCGCCCGACAAGCCCTTCCAGTTGGGCCGCGAGGACCTCCATACGGGAGACATGCTGATTCGCGAACTCAAGCTCGGCCTCCTGGAGTTCCTGCTCCAACAGCGAGCGGCCACGCAGACGGCGGTCGATATCAATGTCGCGCATCTGCTTCTGGCGCTGGAACCCGGTAGCGCTGATGCGCTGGCGGCGACCCACGAGCGCCAGGACGAGGCCGCCGCCGACCATCGCGAGGGGCACGCCGAGGCCGCCGGGGAGCGCGACCACCGCGAACTGCCCGGCTGCCGCGAGGGCAATACCGGCGAGGATGAGGACGATGGCGACGATCGCAACAGGTCGCCACGATCGAGGCTCGGGCGCCTCCACCTCGTAGTGGACCTCAACCTCGCCGGACAGCATCGCGCGCAGCTCGCGAAGTCGACCGTCGATCGCCCGGAGCTTGGCGAGCGTGGTTCTGAGGACCGGCAGCGGGTCCTTCGCCGGGTGCGACTCGCCCATGACGGCGAGTTCATCGGAGACCGCAACGGCGGTCCGGTAGCGCTCGAACTTCTCCTGGGCCGCGTCCCGCTCGACCACGAGCCGCTCCGCCTGGCGTGCCTTCTCCAGCAGCGACCGCCGCTCAGCTAGCGCCCCGTCCGCCTCCGCGCGGCGCTCCCGGGCGATGGATAGTCGGTCTCGATCCCGCTCAAGCTGGGCCAGGGCCGCCTCACCCAGCTCGACGCCGGCCAGTGCCTGGGTTACCGCGGCCTCGGCGACCTTCAGGCGGCCGGGGTTCTTGTCCCCCTTGGTATTGAGATCGTAGAGCGCCTTTTCGAGCTTCTTGCGGGCCCGGCTCGTGCCGCGATCCGCGCCGGAGATGGACGCCTGGAGGCGATCCTTCAGGGCGCCCTCATCGCGGCTGACATCGTCCACTTCGTGGTGACGGACGGACGCCGTGGACCGGAAGAAGGCCTCCGTCGGCACACCCGTAAGTTCGGCGAGGACCTGGTCCGCCAGCGCCGGGTCCCCGATCGACTGGCCGTCGTACTCCATCTTCACGGCGCCCTTGGGGCCGCGGAAGACCTTCTCCACGAACCCGGCCTTGGTCGTGTCCTCCTCGTCCTGCTCGAACTCGATCCGGACGACCGGGCGCGCCTCCTCTCCGGCGCCCCATGACCGGAGGCCGTCAATGTCCGCCGAAGCCGACGTCACGCGCCGGGTCAATCCGAGCTCGATGGCCCGCTGGATGGTGGTCTTGCCGGATTCGTTGGGCCCCCGGACCACGGTCAGGCCACGGGCAAGCTCGAGGTCAAGGGCCCGGTGACGGCGCAGGTTCTCCAGCCGGAGCCGGGTGATCCTCACAGGGTCACCTCCTCCCCGGCGAGAAGGAGCCGGCCCAGGCGGAGTGCGTCCCGAAGCTCGCCGGCGGCATCGTCATTGCCCGCGGATTCCAACTCTGCAACCGCCGCCTCGACGTCCCGAATGTACGCGCCCAGCACGGTGTCCTGCGGCGGGATGGGCCCGACCGTGAGGGCCGGCACGGAACGGTCCCGGACCCGGATCTTCAGGAACCGCCCGGCGAGGGCCGCCTCGACTTCCTCGACATGGAGGTCCAGCGCGTCCGGCCGGACGCCGATCAGCCGGGCGTCCAGGATCAGGTCCGCATCCCCGCGCGCTCCAAGCTGCTCGATGAGGGCGGGCTGCGATGCAACGGTGGCCGCGTCCAGCTCCACCTTCTCGAAACGGGTCCGGCCGACCTGGTGCTCCTTGATGTCCACGACCTTCTTGTTGTTGTGCTGGTCCAGCGTGACGACGAGGCACTTCCCGGCCCGGTCCTGGTCGAGGGCAACGGGCTCGGGCGCCCCGGAGTAGGCGTGCACGGTGTGGCCGGCCTTCCCGCGACTGGTTGAGTGCCAGTGGCCCAGGGCGAGGTAGTCCAGGCCGCTGGCCGCGATCTCCTCGGTCGTGATGACGACCTCGTCCCGGTCCGTCTGGCCAGCAATGGCGATGGATCCGTGGACCATCCCGATGTGCCAGGTCCGCGAGGGACCGGAGCGGATGTCAATGTCGCGGAGAGGCGAGTGGGGCGCCCGCTTGGTCGCGAAGACCGGGCCGTGGACGACGACGTCCAGCGCCTCGAGATCGACCGAAGCTCGATCCGGTGTAAGCACCGTGAGCAGGTCCGCGCCGCCCGTGCCGGCCA
>JACVXW010000077.1 GCA_015661135.1 Chloroflexota bacterium | reverse complement strand
GACACGGAGCTCACCGAGGCGCTTCGCGACGCGAAGCAGGATCTCTGGAGTGCCCGGTTCGCGCTGTCCACCCGCCAGCTCAACGACACCAGCACGATTCCGCAGACCCGCCGACGGATCGCCCGGATCCTCACGGTTCAGCGCGAGCGGCTCACCTCGCAGACGGCCGTCGCCGCGCGCAAGTCGGCCTGAAGGAACACGTCATGACTGAATCGACCTCCCCCGCCCGCGGCCAGCGCAAGACCAAGACCGGCCGCGTCGTCAGCGACAAGATGGACAAGACGATCGTCGTGTCCATCGAACGCCTGGCGCGCCACCGGCTCTACAAGCGCGTCATCCGCCTGACCACCAAGTTCAAGGCCCACGACGAGTTGAATGATGCCCGCGTCGGCGACACGGTCCTCATCGAGGAGTCGCGTCCGCTCTCCGCCACCAAGCGCTGGCGCCTGGTCCAGGTCCTCGCCCGGGCGGGTGACCATGGGTCGTCCGCCGATGTGGTGAGCGAGGAGGCGGAGGTGTCCGAGGCCATCCACGCTGCCGCGCACCCCGGCCGCGCTCGCCATGACGCCATCGCGGAGGGCGACCAGCCCCAGGCCGATCCGGCAGGGGAGGACGCGTGATCCAGCCGCAGTCCCGCCTCAAGGTTGCCGACAACACGGGCGCGCGCACGATCCAGTGCATCCGGGTCATGGGCCGGTCGCTCAAGACGACGGCCGGCGTCGGTGACGTGATCATCGCCAGCGTCAAGCAGGCGATCCCGAACGCCGCGGTCAAGAAGGGCGACGTGGTTCGAGCCGTCATCGTCCGCACCGTCAAGGAGTACGGACGGCCGGACGGCAGCTACATCCGCTTCGACGAGAACGCCGCCGTGCTCATCAACAACCAGGGAAACCCGCGCGGGACCCGGATCTTCGGCCCGGTGGCCCGCGAACTCCGGGACCGGAACTACATGAAGATCGTCTCGCTCGCCCCGGAGGTCCTGTGATGGCACGGGTCTACGAGCACGGCCGGCCGACGCGCGTCCCCGAGATTCGCAAGGGCGACCTGGTCGTCGTGATCACCGGCAAGGATGCCGGCAAGCGCGGCAAGGTCGAGCGGGTGATCCGCCGGACCGCCAGTCGCGGCGCCCTGCGGGTCGCCTTCCGTCGAACCACCCCCACGAGCGGGATCGCCGTCGTCGTGGAGGGCCTCAACATCGCGCGCCGGCACACCAAGGCCCGCCAGTCCAGCGGGCGGACGGATCGCATGCCCAAGGTTCAGCAGGGCGGAATCCTGGATATCGCGATGCCGCTCGACGTGTCCAAGGTCATGCTCGTCTGCCCGAAGTGCGACAAGCCCACCCGGATCGGGCACACGACGCTCGACGACGGGCATCGGGTCCGCGTCTGCGCCCACTGCGGGCAGGCCGTCGAGGTGACCGTGTGATGGCGAGCAACCTCAGGGACCGGTACCTCGCGGAAGCCGTGCCGGCCCTCACGAAACAGTTCAACTACGCGAACCCGATGCAGGTGCCGGGCCTCGACAAGGTGGTCGTCAATGTCGGCCTTGGGGAGGCCCTCACGAACGCCAAGGCCATCGATGCCGCCGTCAAGGACCTGGCGAGCATCACCGGCCAGAAGCCAATCGTGACGCGGGCCAAGCGCTCGATCGCCCAGTTCCGCGTCCGGACGGGCAACCCGATCGGCGCGAAGGTGACCCTGCGCGGGCAGCGGATGTGGGACTTCCTGGAGCGCTTCACGCTCCTGGCGCTTCCCCGGATCCGCGACTTCCGGGGCGTCCCGGGCCGGTCGTTCGACGGCCGGGGGAACTACACGATCGGTCTCAAGGAGCAGATCGCTTTTCCGGAGATCGACTACGACAAGGTGGACCGTCTCCGCGGGCTGGAGATCAGCATCGTGACGACGGCGAAGACCGACGAGGAGTCCAGGCGCCTGCTTGAACTCCTCGGCATGCCCTTCGCCTCGTAGGCGCGGGGAGGGAGACCATGGCCAAGAAGTCGATGATCGCAAAGGCAAAGCGGACCCCGAAGTTCGAGGTCCGGGGCTACCACCGCTGCACCGTGTGCGGTCGGCCGCGTGGCTTCATGCGCCGATTCGCCCTGTGCCGGATCTGCTTCAGGGAGCGCGCCCTCGTGGGCGAGTTGCCCGGCGTCACGAAGTCGAGCTGGTAGGAATACCGATGAACATCTCCGACCCGATCGCAGACATGCTCACGCGCGTCCGCAACGCATCGCGCGCCCGCCACATGGACGTGCTGGTGCCGGCCTCGCGGACCAAGCGCGAGATCGCCCGGATCCTCAAGGACGAGGGATTCATCGCCGACTGGAGCGAGGAGCAGGCCGGACCCGGCCACGCCATCCGCCTCCAGTTGCGCTACGTGGACGGCAAGGTGCCGGTCGTGTCCGGGCTGAAGCGGATCAGCAAGCCGGGACTGCGCGTGTACGCGCGCAAGACGGACATCCCACGCGTCCTCGGCGGCCTCGGCGTCGTCATCGTCAGCACGAGCCAGGGGATCATGACCGGCGCGCAGGCCCACAAGGCCCAGCTCGGCGGCGAAGTCCTGGCCTTCGTCTGGTAGGCGGACGATGTCTCGTATCGGCCGACTCCCCATCGCAGTTCCCGCCGGCGTGGACATCGCCCTCGACGGCGCGAGCGTGACCGTGACGGGCCCCCGCGGCACGCTCAATCGAACGCTGCATCCGGACATGCGGGTCAGTCGCGAAGCCGAGACGCTCGTCGTGACCCGTCCATCCGAGCAGAAGATGCACAAGCAACTGCACGGGCTTACCCGGACGCTCGTGAACAACATGGTCATCGGCGTGACGACGGGGTACCGCAAGGGCCTCGAGATCACTGGCGTCGGGTATCGGGCCGTGCTCGTCGGCAGGAAGCTGCAGCTCAGCCTCGGGTACAGCCACTCCGTCGAGATCGAACCGCCGGACGGGATCAGCTTTGAGGTTGAAAGCCCGATCAAGCTGGCCGTCGTGGGCATCGACAAGGAGCTCGTCGGGCAGGTCGCGGCCAAGGTCCGCGCCTCCCGGAAGCCCGAGCCGTACAAGGGCAAGGGCGTCCGCTACGCCGGCGAGGTCATCCGCCGCAAGGCCGGCAAGGCCGGCAAGATCGGCGGCAAGAAGTAGGTATTCGAGGACCATTGGAATGACCCAGCTCGCAAGCCGCGGCGCCGCGCGCCGCAAGCGCCACGAACGGATTCGCCTCCGCCTGGAGGGAGTCCCGTCGCGCCCGCGACTGGCGGTCTTCCGGAGCCTCAACCATATCTACGCCCAGGTCATCGATGACGCATCCGGCACGACGCTCGCTGCCGCGTCCTCGCTCGAGAGGGAGCTCCGCTCCGGCTCGGGCACGAAGACGCAGGAGGCCGCGGCCGTCGGTCGACTGCTCGCGGCGCGGGCAAGCACCGCGGGTGTCGAGCGCGTCGTGTTCGACCGGGCTGGATTCCGATATCACGGGCGCGTCAAGTCGCTCGCAGAGGCGGCCCGCGCGGCCGGCCTCGACTTCTAAGGAGCAGACGTGGCACGCATCGACCCGAACAAGCTCGCGCTCGAGGAGCGCGTCGTCCAGATCAACCGCGTCGCCAAGGTCGTCAAGGGCGGCCGGCGGTTCAGCTTCAGCGCGGTCGTCGTCGTGGGCGATGGCGCGGGCCACGTCGGCGTCGGCCTCGGCAAGGCCGGCGAGGTGCCAGAGTCGATCCGGAAGGGTGTCGAGGACGCCAAGAAGAACCTGATCCGGATCCCGATGATCGGCACCACGATCCCGCACGAGGTCCGCAAGGAGTTCCAGGCCAGCAGCGTCCTGCTCAAGCCGGCCTCCCAGGGCACCGGCGTGATCGCCGGCGGCTCCGTCCGCGCGGTCGTCGAGTCGGCCGGGATCCGCGACATCCTGACCAAGGTCCACGGGTCCACCAACCCGGTCAACGTCACGCGGGCAACCCTCGAGGCGCTCCGCGGGCTCCACTCCGCCGAGGAGCTCAGCGCCCGACGCGGCGTCACGCTCCGTATCCGGATCCCGGGCCAGCCGGCTTCCGGGGAGACGACCAATGGCCGCTAAGCTGCGGGTCACCCAGGTGCGGAGCACCATCGGCCACATCGCCCGGAACCGTGCCACGATCAAGGCCCTCGGGCTGCACGGCATCGGCAGCTCGGCCGACGTCGCCGACAACGAGGCCACTCGCGGGATGGTCCGCCAGGTCCGTTTTCTCGTGTCGGTGGAAGAAGTCCCGGCCGGCACCGCGCAGGTCGTCGGCGACGGGCAGGAGAAGGCATGAAGCTCCACGATCTCCAGCCGGCACCCGGCGCCCACAAGAAGAAGACCCGCGTCGGCCGCGGAATCGCCGCCGGCAAGGGCAAGACGGCCGGCCGTGGTACCAAGGGCCAGAAGGCGCGAGCCGGCGGATCGATTCCGGCGTGGTTCGAGGGTGGCCAGACACCGCTCCACCGCCGCATCCCCAAGCTGCGCGGCTTCCGCAACCCGTTCAAGATCGACTACGAGGTCGTGAACGTCGGCTCGATCGCGCGTCTCGTGGAGCTCGGCATCCTCGAGGCCGGCGAGATGCCCGGCGTGAAGAAGGCGAAGGGCGCCGCGCCCGCGCCGATCACGGTCAACCAGGAGATCCTGCGCGCCGCGGGTCTCGTCCGGACCCTGAACAAGCCGCTCAAGGTCCTCGGGAACGGTGAGCTGGTCACGGCCCTGTTCGTGGTCGCCGACGCCGTCAGCGCATCGGCACGAACCAAGATCGAGGCGGCCGGCGGGTCCGTCTCCCTGCTCGAGATCCCGACGGGACCGAGAGCTGCCCTTGGCCTGGGCGGCGGTGCTCCCGAGCCTGCCGCCGCCGACACGGTCGAGGTCGCCACCGGGGCCGCCGCGGGCGATGCCGCCGGCACCACAGACAGCACCACCGACAGCACCGAGGCTCCTGTCGAGGCCGTCAAGACCCGGCCGGCGAGGGCGTCGCGCGCGAAGGCGGCGGCCGCGGCGACGCCGGCTCCGGCACCCGATGACGCCCCCGAGTCCGCCGAAGCCGAAGCGGCCGCGGACACGTCGCCGGACGCCTGATCCGTGTTCGAGTCGCTCCTCAACGCCTTTCGGGCGCCGGACATCCGGCGTCGAATCCTGTTCGTCCTGGGCATCCTCGTCGTCTACCGGCTTCTCGCCACGGTGCCGTTGCCCGGAATTGATGCCGCACAGCTCAAGGCGTTCTTCGAGCAGAACACGGCGTTCGGCATCATCGACCTGTTTGCCGGCGGGGGCCTCTCGACCATGTCGATCGTGGGCCTGACGATGAACCCGTACATCAATGCCTCGATCATCATGCAGTTGATGCAGGGGGTCATCCCGTCACTTCAGGCCCTCAGCCGGGAAGGCGAGTTCGGTCGCCAGAAGCTCAACCAGTACACCCGCTACCTCACCGTACCGATGGCCTTCCTCCAGGCGTTCGGCATCCTGTCCGCGCTGAACGCGTCCGGCGTCATCATCGGGGGCTTCGGCCTCGGGAACGCGATGTCGTGGGTCCAGATGGTGACGATGGTCGCCGGGGCAGTGCTCCTCATGTGGCTCGGCGAGCTCATCACCGAGAAGGGGATCGGCAACGGCATCAGCTTCATCATCTTCGCCGGCATCGTGAGCCAGGCTCCGAACGCCGTTGCCAGCCTGCTCGCCGGCAACCTGCCGCTGCGGGACATCCTCCTGTTCGCCGTATTGGCCGTCGTCGCGGTCGCCGTGATCATCTACATCCAGGAGGGGCAGCGTCAGGGGCCGCCGCATGTACCAGGGCGGGCAGACGTTCCTGCCGCTCCGGGTGAACCTGGCCGGCGTCATTCCGATCATCTTCGCCATCTCGATCCTGCAGTTCCCGGCCCAGCTCGCGCTGTACTTTTCGTTCTCGGCGGTCGAGGGCGTCGCAAGTGCGGCTCGCGGGATCGCGTCCTTCCTGTCATCCACGACGCCGCAGTACGCGCTGATGTACTTCCTCCTGACGCTGGGCTTCACCTACTTCTACACGGCCTTCACGTTCAAACCCGATGAGACGGCGGAGCAGCTGCGGAAGAACGGCGGCTTCATTCCCGGCATCCGACCCGGCCGGCCCACCCGGGACTATCTGGCCAGGGTCGTCTCGCGAATCACGATCGCCGGTGCGCTCTTCCTCGGGGTGATTGCCGTTGCGCCGGTTGTTGCCGGCGTCCTTGACCCCAAGCTGGCCGGCGTGGCGCTCGGTGGAACCGGGCTGCTCATCGTCGTCTCCGTCGTCGTCGAGACGATGAAGCAGATCGAGGCGCAGCTGATGATGCGCAACTACGAAGGCTTCATCCGATGAGCCGCCCACGACGGCGATGACCCTCGTTGTGCTCCTTGGCGCGCCGGGGGCTGGCAAGGGGACGCAGGCGGCGGTTCTGCAGGACCGCTTGGGGATCCCGCACATCGCGACCGGCGACCTCTTTCGCGCCGCAATCCGCGAGGCCACGCCGGTCGGTCTCGAGGCCCGGTCCTACATGGACGCGGGCCAGCTCGTCCCGGACGGCGTAACGATCCGGATGCTCGAGGAGCGCCTCGGCCGCCCGGACGCGGCCGCTGGAGCGATCCTCGACGGGTTCCCACGGACCGCCGTTCAGGCAGCTTCCCTGGATTCATTCCTAGCAGGGCGGGGCTCCCGCATCGATGCCGCGCTCCTGATCGACGTGCCGCCGGACGCGCTGGTGGAGCGACTGTCCGGACGCTGGATCTGCCAGTTCGCCGGGCACGTGTATCACGTCGACATGAACCGGTCCCGTGTTGCGGGCATCTGCGATCTGGACGGCTCGCCGCTCGTCCAACGGGCCGATGACCAGCCCGAGACGATCCGGGCCCGGCTGGTCAGTCAACTGGACGACCTGCAGGCCGTCGTCGATCACTACCGGGCGACCGGTGCCCTTCGAACCATCAACGGGCTGCGGCCCATCCGGGATGTCTCGGCCGGCCTCCTCGAGGCCCTCGGGGTCGAGCCGGTCCGGACCGCCTGACGTGGTCACTCGCAAATCGGCGCGCGAGATCGAGCAGATGCAGCGCGCCGGCCGTGTCGTGGCCGAGGTCCTTGCCCTCGTCGAGG